>JANNMQ010000938.1:0-5670 GCA_031398045.1 Rubrivivax sp. | reverse complement strand
GGCTGGTGTCGATGTACAAGGAGATCTGCGAGGCCTTGGGCATCAACGTGCTGGCCATCTCAGAGCGCCTGGTGCCCGGCAACTCGAACGCCACGCCAGCCAACACGCAGATCGATCGGTCGCGCACCATCACGGTCGAGTTCGACGCCAATGCGCGCGGGCCGTGGGACTTCAAGCCGGCGCAACGTTCGCTGCAGGTGCACCCGGGCGAAATGGCCACGGTGATGTACGAATTCAAGAACATCCAAAACCGCACCATGGCTGCGCAAGCCATCCCCAGCTACGCACCCAAGCAGGCCAGCCCGCACTTCAACAAGCTGGAATGTTTCTGCTTCAACGAATACACGCTGCAGGCGGGTGAGTCCAAACAGTGGCCGGTGGTTTTTGTCATTGACCCCAAACTGCCCAAGGACGTCACCACCATCACGCTGTCGTACACCTTTTTTGAGGTCGGCGGCAAGGTGCCGGCAGCGCCCATGGGCACCGTGGGTGTGAAGGCAATGCCCGTGGTCGGTTCGCCATTGCCTGCAACGGCCGCGCGCAGCCTATGAGCCAGCAATCCGGTGAAAAAGCCGGCAATCAAGTCGACGGCAAGGCGGCTTCCCCCGACAACGCCGCAGGCAGCCCGGCCTCGGGTCTGCAAACACTTGCGCAGACCTTCAAGGCCGTAGCTTGGTCTTTTTTTGGTGTGCGGCGGCGTGCCGATTACGAACAGGACGTGCAAAAACTCAACCCGGTGCACGTGATCGTGGCGGGTGTTTTGTCAGCGGCGCTGTTTGTAGGGGCTGTGGTCATGCTGGTGCGTTGGGTGGTCAGCAGCGGCGTAGCCGCTTGACAGCGGGCCACCAGAGACAACAGGCCCGCGAAGCCTCTTTATTTTTTTGGTTTTTCCGGATCCAGGAGAAAGTTCAAGATGTCTGCCAGCACCACCGCCCATGCTTCGGCCGCCGGGTCCGCCCCGTACTACTTCATACCTGCGCCGTCGCGCCATCCGGTGCTGGCTGCCTTTGGCCTGTTCCTGGTCATCCTGGGCGCCGGTCAGTGGATCAATGGGGCGGGCTGGGGCGCCTACGTGCTGTTTGCCGGCCTGGCGGTGTGGCTGACGGTGTTGTTTCAATGGTTCAGTCAGGCCATCGGTGAAAGCGAAAGCGGCCTGTACTCTGACCGCATCGATGTGTCTTTCCGCTGGAGCATGAGCTGGTTCATCTTCAGCGAAGTGATGTTCTTTGCGGCGTTTTTCGGTGCCCTGTACTGGGCCCGGGTGCATGCCATTCCGATGCTGGGCAATCTGGACCACCAGGTGCTGTGGCCCGATTTCAAATCCATCTGGCCCAGTGCTGGGGGCGGCATTACGGCGTCACCTGCGGGCACGGTGGAGGCCTTTGCCACCATGGGCCCTTGGCCCTTGCCCACCATCAACACAGCGCTGTTGCTGACTTCCGGCGTCACACTGACCATTGCGCACCACGCGCTGATTGCGGGCCAGCGCGGCAAGACGATTTTGTGGATGTGGATCACCGTGATCCTCGGCGCCACCTTCGTGTGTGTGCAGGCTTATGAATACATCCACGCCTACCGCGACCTGAACCTGAAGCTCTCATCGGGCATTTTTGGCTCCACCTTTTTCATGCTCACCGGCTTCCACGGCTTTCACGTGTTTGTGGGTATGTTGATGTTGACTTTCATCACGCTGCGCCTGATGAAAGGCCACTTCACGCCCGAGCGCCATTTCGGCTTTGAAGGTGCGGCTTGGTACTGGCACTTTGTGGATGTGGTCTGGCTGGGTCTGTACTTCTTGGTTTACTGGTTGTAAGGCGCACCAACGGTCTGCTTGTCAGGGCCCCCAACAGTCACGCCGCTTGATGCGGCGTGACTTGTTTTTTACAGGCTTGTTTGGCAAGGGGGCAAACGGGGTGTTTACGAGGCCATCGGCAGGCCCGTGGGCTTTACCCAGCCCATGTACCAGCTCAGCAGGATGAACAGAAACAATGCCACCGACAGCGCCACGCGCACAGCCAGTGCCCAGGCCATGTGTTTGCTGCGGTGATTGCTGGCGCCCGGCGTCGAACCCGGACCCTTGCGCAACATGAACACACCGGCACTGGCCAGCGCCCCTAAAACCGCCACCAACATCAACACCATCAAGGTTTTCATGCAGCAGGATTATCGGCGCGACCGCCAGGGCTCGCACGTTGCAGGGTGCCTGCAAGCATGAAGACCAGGCGCTGGCTGGTTTTGATTGCCGCGCTTGCGCTGTGCGCCGTGACCGCGCGGTTGGGCTTTTGGCAACTCGATCGAGCAGCTCAGAAGGTGGCGCTGCAACAAGCATTGGACCAGCAACGCCAGTTGCCGGCGCTGGCCCAGAAAGACCTGGCGCTGCAGTCTGATCAGGCCAACCAGCAGGTGCACCGTGCCGTGGTTCTGCAGGGTCGCTGGCTGCCTGAACACACCGTGTACCTTGAAAACCGGCAGATGAACGGACGTGTGGGGTTTTTCGCCGTCACACCGCTGTTGCTGGATGACGGGTCTGCGGTGGTGGTGCAGCGCGGCTGGTTTGCGCGCGACCTGCTCGACCGCTTGCGCATCGTGGCGCCGCCCGTCCCGCCGGGACTGCAGCGCATCCAGGGGCGCATGGCCCTGACGCCTTCGCGCCTGTTTGAGTTCGAAAGCACCGGCAGTGGACCCATCCGGCAAAATCTGGATGTGGTGCGTTTCAGTCAGGAAACAGGGCTGAACCTGCGGCCGCTGACGGTGGTGCAGGAAGACACTCCAGGCGACGCTACCGATGGCTTGCAACGCGCCTGGCCCCAACCCGCACGGGGTGTTGAAAAGCACCACGGCTACGCTTTTCAATGGTTCGCACTCAGTACCCTCAGCGCCGGGCTGTGGCTGTGGTTCCAGGTGATCAAACCGCGCCGCCCTGTTGCTGTTCAGCAGGCTGCACCCGGCTTTCCTTCTGACCGTCCTCATGAACCTACCTGAACCCGTTACCCTGACCGTGCACGGTGTCAGCGCGCCAGACTTGACCGACACCAC
Source organism: Rubrivivax sp. (assembly GCA_031398045.1). Taxonomy (GTDB): domain Bacteria; phylum Pseudomonadota; class Gammaproteobacteria; order Burkholderiales; family Burkholderiaceae_C; genus Rubrivivax. The sequence goes on along the minus strand of JANNMQ010000938.1, from coordinate 2,634 downwards.
GCAGTTGCAGTTGCGCCGCACGCGCAGGGGACGCATCAAGATGCTGCTGGTGCTGCTGGTGTGTGCAACGCCAGTCATCGCTTCATACCTCACCTACTTCGTCATCCGGCCCGAAGGGCGCAACAACTACGGCGAACTGGTGCAACCCACCCGCAGCCTGCCGGCACTGCAGCTCAAGGCGCTGGATGGCACCGCGGTGCCTGCAGCCAGCTTGCGAGGCCAATGGTTGCTGGTGGTGGTGGGCCCCGCCCGTTGTGCCGAGGCCTGCGAGAAGCGGCTGTTCTTGCAGCGCCAGCTGCGCGAAATGCTCGGGCGTGAACGCGAACGTGTCGACAAGGTTTGGTTGCTCACCGACGGTGCACCCCTGGAGCCGGCGTTGGCTGCCGCCGTGCTGGCGCCGCCCGGCACCACGGTGCTGCGCGCTGATGGTGGTGAACTGGCCCGTTGGCTGGTGCCAGCGGCGGGGCAGCAGCTTGAAGACCATCTCTACGTCGTCGACCCGATGGGTGAATGGATGATGCGTTTGCCCGCCGGGGCAGAGCCATCCAAAGCCAAACGCGACCTCGACCGGCTGCTGCGTGCAGCCGCTTCGTGGGACCAAGCCGGTCGATGACCCGCTGTACTTGCTGGCCTGAAACCCGTGGCTGAACAGTCATTGGTCGACCTTGCGCCCCTGGCTCGCCTGGTGCTGCTGGCGTCGGTGCTGGCGCTGTTTCCGCTGGCTTGGGTCTGGCTGCGCCCTGCCAGCAGCCGTGCAGCAGCGACAACACCGGGTGCGACGCAGGGCAGCCACCTGCAGGCGCGGCTGCGGGTCTTGACGGCGTTGACCTTGTTTCTAACCTTTGATCTGATCGTTTTTGGAGCCTTCACGCGCTTGTCGGATTCTGGGCTCGGCTGCCCCGACTGGCCCGGCTGTTACGGCGAGGTCAGCCCTTGGGGCGCCCAGGCCGACATCCAAGCCGCGCAAACGGCAGCACCGGGTGGGCCTGTGACCTGGAGCAAAGCCTGGATCGAGATGATCCACCGCTACCTGGCGATGACCGTCGGCATGTTGATCCTGGTGATGACGGCGGTGGCCTGGCGCGCGCGCCGGGGCCTGCCTTTTTCGCCCTGGTGGCCTACCGCTACGTTGGCCTGGGTGCTGGTGCAGGGCCTGTTTGGCAAGTACACCGTCACCCTCAAGCTGTACCCGGCGGTGGTCAGCCTGCATCTGGTAGGCGGACTGCTGTTGCTGGTGCTGCTGGCGGCCCAGCATGAGGCGTTCAAACGCGGCCAGGTTGGCACAGTTGAATTGAATCTGCCTTCAGGCCTGCGTCGCTTGGCCTGGTTGGCAGCTGCCGTGCTGGGGCTACAGATATTGCTGGGCGCCTGGGTCAGCACCAACTACGCGGTGCTGGCTTGCACAGGATTTCCTACCTGCAATGGTCAGTGGTGGCCAGAGATGGACTTTGGCCACGGCTTCACCGTGCTGCGCGGGCTGGGTGAAGGCGCCGCTGGTCGTGGTTTGACGCTGCAGGCTCTGGTGGCCATCCACATGACACACCGGCTGTTCGCCCTGCTGGTGCTGGGCGTGCTGCTGCTGCTGGCCTGGAGGCTGTGGCGGGGTGGCGGGGCGCAGCGGCGCTGGGGCACGGTGCTGGTTTTGTTGCTGGTGGCCCAGTTCTTCAGTGGTTTGTCCAATGTGGTACTGGGTTGGCCCCTGGTGGCAGCGCTGGGCCATTCGGCGGGTGCAGCTGGGCTGGTGCTGACACTGGCGCTGCTGCTGGCGCGCAGCGTCAACTCGCGTCAGTGAACTCGCGTCAGTGAACTCGCGTCAGTGAACTCGAGTCCGTGAACCCGCGTCAGACGCCGGCCTCCTAGAATCAACATTCTTGCCATGGCCCAAACTCTGACTGCCACCCGTCCGCCCGGCACCCGCTGGGCCCAGTACTACGCGCTGACCAAACCGCGCGTGGTGCAGTTGATCGTCTTCTGTGCCGTCATCGGCATGCTGCTCGCGCAGCCCGGCCTGCCTGATCTGCGTCTGGCCGCTGCGGCCACCGCCGGCATCTGGCTGGTGGCCAGTGCAGCCGCAGCTTTCAATTGCCTGGTTGAGCAACACATCGACCGCCGCATGGCCCGCACGGCCTGGCGGCCGAACGCCAAGGGTGAGCTGAACAACACCCAGACCTTGCTGTTTTCTGCGGCTTTGTGCGGGGCTGGCAGCGCCGTGCTGTACACCTGGGTCAACCCGTTGACCATGTGGCTGACCTTTGGCACCTTCATCGGCTACGCAGTCATCTACACGGTGGTGCTCAAGCCGCTGACGCCGCAAAACATTGTCATCGGTGGCGCTTCAGGCGCCATGCCGCCGGTGCTGGGTTGGGCTGCGATGACCAACCAGGTGGGCCACGAGGCGATGATCCTGTGCCTCATCATCTTTTTGTGGACACCGCCTCACTTCTGGGCCCTGGCGTTGTACCGCGCCGAAGACTACCGCAAGGCCGGCCTGCCGATGTTGCCCATCACCCATGGGCCCGAGTTCACGCGGCTGCAGGTGCTGCTCTACACCATCGTGCTGTTTGCGGCCACGCTGCTGCCTTTTGTGATGCAGATGAGTGGCTATCTGTATCTGCTGGCCGCGGTGGTGCTGGG
>JANNMQ010000914.1:0-8021 GCA_031398045.1 Rubrivivax sp. | reverse complement strand
GCACAGCTGGTGGTGAAAGCGGCGCACTTCAGCGCGTGCTTCTTCCAGCTTGGTTTCGCGCTTTTTGCCTTCCAGTTCATCGGCTTCACGCGCCAGCACCACGGCTGCCGCCTGCGCGTTGGCCCAGTCGGCGCGCAGCGGTTCCACCACGGTGGGCAGCACCAGACGTTCCACGTAAGCGCGGGGTGTGTAGTGCGCGCCTAAAGCGTGGCGCTCGCTGGCTTCCAGCGCACGTTCCAGCAGGGTGCCAAAGATGGCGGGCTCCACTTCTTTCCAGTTGGCGCTGGCAGCGCGCAGCAGGCCGTCTATCTGCGCCGCGTTCAGCGGCAGCGCGTAGCCGTCACCGGCAGCGCCTTTGAACAGTTTGCCGTTGAAGCGCAGCACGTCTTTGGCGATGGCCGCGTTGAAGCCGCCCACGTCCATGCCGGCCCACAGCGCGGCCAGCATGCGCGCCAGCGTGGCGGGTTCTTCGCGGTAGGTTTTCAGCAGGTGCACAAAACTGCCCAGGCCTTCAGGGCCGATGGCGGGGAGCAAGCCCACGTCTTCAGCAAACATGCTGAACAGGCAGCGTGTGAGGAAGGCCGCCACCAACTGCGGCGCGTGGCCGGCGGCTTCCAGGCTCTTGGCCAGTTCGGCCAGTTCAGCCGCCACCGCGCGTGTGACCTTGGCGCTGGCGCGCGCCGGGTCCAGGCTCAGTGGGTCGGTGAACAGCGTGCGCAGGCGCTGCTGCGTGGCGGGCTGTGCCAGATCGGCCAGGCGGATGCGGTGGCTGCGTGGGTCGGGGAAGGGCGTGTAGGTGCCGCCGGAACGGGTGAACTCAGCGTACAGCTCAATCACATGGCCTACGTCCACCACCACCACAAAAGGCGGCCGGCCTTCGGCGGCGGGCAGCGCGCGGGCATAGTTTTCGGCCTGCTGGCGGGCGCGCATCAAAGCGTCGTCAAAGGCTTTGGTGGTGCTGCCTGTGAGGTGTGCTTTCGTGCCCGGGTTGAGCTTTTTGCTTTCCCACACGAAGTGGCCGCGCTTGTAGCAGTCCACCCGGCCGGCGCTGGTGCTGCCGTCACCATGGCTGAAGGTGATGGGCCGCTCAAACATGTAGTGCGGCTCGTGCGTGGGGCGCTGCACACCCAGCAGTTCACACAGTTCGATAACGAAGCTTTGTGCGGTGGCCAGTTCTGAAGCGGCCACACCTTGCCAGCGCTGGATGAAGGCCTGTGCGGCGGCGATGTTTGGTGCGCTGAGGTCGGCGCTGTGTTGGGCGATGTGGTCAGCGTTAGCTGGCGGGGCTGGGCTGGTCATGCAAACCATCATAGGGTGCGGCACGCGGGCGGCAGCGCGCCGGCAGACCTGTCGGACAGTTACGCGCAGGCGCTACGGCCTCAATCGGCTTTGATCTGGTTGTCCTTCACCACCTTGGCCCAGGTGTCGATCTGCTTGTCGATGAAGGCCTGCGCCGCTTGCGGCGTGTCGGTGCGCACCTCGATGCCCTGGCTGGCCAGCTTGGCTGCCACCTCGGGTTTTTTCAGCGCCAGGTTGATTTCAGCATTCATACGCTGCAGCACTTCGGGCGGTGTTTTGGCCGGCGCCAGCACGGCCCACCAGGCTGGGGCGTCAAAGCCTGCATGGCCGCTTTCGGCCACGGTGGGCACGTCGGGCAGGTTGGCTGAACGGGTGCTGGTGGTGACAGCCAGCGCGCGCAGGCGTTTGCTGTCCAGGTGCGGCTTGGTCAGGAACACCGAGCCGATGCTCAGCGGCACATGGCCAGCCAGCGCGTCGTTCATCAAAGGGCCGCCACCGCGGTAGGGCACATGCACGAGATTGACCTGCGCGTTTTTGGCCAGCAAGGCCAGCGCCAAGTGGCCCAGGCTGCCCGAGCCGATGCTGCCGTAGCTCACGCCCTTGGCCTGCCGCGCGGCGGCCATCACGTCGGCAAAGCTCTTGTAGGGCGAATCGGCCTGTGTGGCCAGTACCATGGCGCCGGTGCCCAGCAGGGCTACCGCGGCCAGGTCTTTGCGGGTGTCAAAAGGCAGGCCGGGCTGCAAGCTGGGGTTCACGCCATGGGTGTCGAAAACCACGGCAAAGGTGTAGCCATCAGGGGACGCGGCAGCCACCGTACCGGTGCCGATGGCGCCCGACGCACCGCCCTTGTTTTCCACCACCACGGTTTGCCCCAGTTGCTGCTGCAAGGCCGGCGCCAGGATGCGCGACACCTGGTCCACCGAACCCCCGGGCGGGAACACGGCCACCAGCTTGATCGGTTGTTTCATCGGCCAGGCCTGGGCGCTGGCTGGCGGATGGGTGGCCAGCAAGGCCAGCGCAACAGCTGCTGCTGCGGACACGGCAGCCGACGGGTGGGATAGTGCGAACGTCATGGGCAGGTTCCTCGGGCCAGAATGGGCCGATGGCCAATCTACCCTACGCCGATTTGCAAGCCGATGAGCTGCAACCCTTGGTGGCACGCATCACCGCCGAACGGGGCAGCGTGCTGCACCTGTACCAGATGCTGCTGCACAGCCCGCCGCTGGCTACAGGCTGGTTGAACTACCTGACGCAAGTGCGCCAGCACCTGCACCTGAACGGCGCCTTGCGTGAGCTGGTCATCATGCAGGTGGCGCACCTGAATGGCGCGCCGTATGAAGCCGACCAGCATGCGCCCATTGCGCTGAAAGAAGGCCTGAGCCAAGCGCAGCTGGATGCCTTGCCACACTGGGCCGCCAGCCCGCACTTCAGCCCTTTGCAACGCGCTGCGCTGCAGCTGACCGACACCATGACCAAACAGGTGCAGGTGCCGCCCGAGCAACTGGCTGCCGTGCGTGTGCACCTGGGTGACCGCGAAGTGGTGGAACTGGTGGGCACGGTGGCGGCCTACAACATGGTGTCGCGCTTTCTGGAAGCGCTGAACATCCATTCCGACGACACCCGGGCCTGACAGCACGGGCGGCCGCTTCGGCGTTCAAGTCAGCGCTGCGGGATTTTTGTGGTCGGTGCCAGCGCCCGCGTTCATGAACCAGCGGGGCGCCGCCGACCGGCGCGGCAGTGGTGGAATTTCAAACTGCGGCAGTTCTTGCAGGCTGAAGGCCACCGCCAACAGGGCAATCGGTACATAGTGCAGCGCCAGCCAGGCGCCCGTGTGGGCGCCGTCCAGCACCCGGGGCAGCAGCAGTGCACCGCCCACCATCAGCACACTGATGATGGTGGGCAGGCCGCGGCGCAGCACCACGCCCCAACGTGCCAGCCGGTGCTGGTCGTGGAAGTGGCCGGGTGCGGCGGCCAGCATCTGCGCCAGGTGCGCGCCAGCAGCGTCCAATGCCTTTTCGGCCGTGCGGCTGCGGCGCAGCACACCGCCGCGCAGGCGCAGCTTGCTGGTCCATCCCTGTTTGTCGGGCACCAGGCGTGCCCAGTCCCAGCCCAGCACGGCCAGCAGGTCTTCGGGCAGATCGGGCCGTTCAGCGATCAGTCCTGGGCGGGGTGTCGGGGCCAGCGTCAAGTCGGCCGGCACGCTGCGCAGGCCGGGCAGTTTGATCAACAGCGTGAACGTCAGACCCCCGGCTTGCAGTTCGGCACGTGACAGCACCAGCGGTGGCCGCGCCATGACAGCGCCTGCGTCCGCGCCCGCGCCGGGCACACGCACGCCGCGTGGCAGTTCGGTGTCGTAACTGCGCGCCACGCGCCAGCCCGGGCCGGCGTTGAAAAGTTGCGCCACGGGCACGGCGTGCACACGGGCCAGCAAGTCGGCGGGATTGGCCCCGGTGGCGCACACCGTGGCGGCCGGGCCGCTGGTGGGGGTGAGTGTGCGCAGCAGGATGAAGTGGTTGTGGGCCCGGCATTCCAGCGCCAGCGTCTCCAGGCAGGCGGGTGGGCCGCCGGGGCCTTGGTTGGGTGGGCCGGTGGTGATGCTTCTGGGGTCGGTCGCTGCCGTCGCGTCGCCGCCCGGCAGTTCACGCAGCCGAAACACGATGCGCCGCGCCACGCGGTCGCTGGCTGCCAGGTCCACCAGCCGCCCCTGGCGCGCAAAAGGCTCAACCAGGCGCACGATGTCGTGGTGGGTCAACGCGGGCAGGGTCATGACAACACCAGCAGCCGCCCAAACGGCGGTACGGCGTGGCGGTAGGCGTCGGGCACGGCCCAGATCACGGGGCAGCGGGGACGAAACCGTGCCGGGCCTTCCAGGTCGGTCAGCACCACGGTGATGTCGGGCCGGTGGCGCTGCGCTTCTTCCAGCAGCGGCGTGAAGTCGGTGCCGCCGCCGCCGTGAAATCGCATCTCGCGCAGGCTGCTGCGCCCGGGTTCGAAGGTTTGCACCTGCTGCACGCGTTCGTCGCCCACCACCAGCACCAGCGCCGCTTCCAGCCGGCGTGAGATGGCTTCGATCTCGGCCGCAAAAACGCTGCAGCAGTGGGTTGTCGATGGAACCCGACACATCCACCACCACCACCAGGCGCGGCACCGGGCGGGTGGCGCTGATACCCGGCTCCCAGGGTAAGCGCCGACCACCGAGGGTGCGGCCCTGGTTGGCCAGCCACGAACGCGCAGGCCGCGACCAGTTGAGCCCCGGCTTTTGCGCCAGCCCATGCGCCAGTTGCGCGCGCAGCGCCTGTTCCCACGGTGTGCGCAGGCGCGGCAGGTCGGCCAACAGCGTGCGCAGCATGGACTGTTCACCGTCGCCCGCATGCGCGCGCAGCAGGCGCTCGGCCCAGGTGCGTGCGGCCTCGGCTTCATCTTCGGGTGCGCCGCTGCTGTGCGGGCCGGGGTGCAGGTCGGCGGCACCGGCGCGTGCCAGGGCGCGGGTGCGCGCGGCGCGGGGGCCGTCTTCCAGGGCTGGTGTGGATGCCTGTGAGCGGGTGGCGGGGGCTTCCTTCGACAGGCTCAGGACGTTCGGAGATACAGGCTCAGCCCGAACGGATGGTTTTGTGGCGCCCGAACCAGAAGCGGCTGGTGTTGCAGGCTGTCCATTCGGCGCACTTGACGCACTTGACGCACTTGACGCACCCGAGGCACCCGAGGCACCCGAGGTGCCGGCTGCCCGGCGGTCGTCCACCGCCTGGTACAGCCGTTCCACGTCCCAGGCCAGCAGTGCTGCCTCGGCGGTTTGCTGTTGCCCCAGCACCTGGGCCAGCAGCCCGTCCAGCCGCACGGCGTCGCTGGGCAGTTGCAGCCAGCCCAGATGCGCCAGTGTGCTGTTGACGATGGCGTCGGCGCAGACGTTGAACAGTTGCAGGTCGGCGTGGCCCAAGCGGGCCTGCAGCGCCTGAAACCGCGGCGCGTGGCGCAGTGCGATGTGCAGCACCTCGTGCGCCACCCAGGCCGTCTGTCGCGGCAGCGGCAGTTGCGCAAAAGTGGGGCTGTAGTGCACGGTCAGGCCGTCGGTCCAGGCTGGCGCCGAAAGGTGCTGCGCATCGTCGGCCACATCTGCATGCCGCACCCACAGCGCCAGCCCGCCGGTGGACGGTGCGTGTTCCACCATGCGCTGCACCGCGCGTGTGCCGCGGTGCACCAACGCAGCAGGGTGGTTGTGCAGCGCGGCTGTTGCGGCGGCGGCTTCAGCCATCCAGCCCGTCCTGCCTGCGCTGGGCGGTGTAACGGCGGTACACCGGGCTGTCGAACAGCGCGGCTTCCAGCCCCGCTTGCAGTGCCCGCTGCAGCAGCAGTTCCATCGCCAGTGTCTGTGCTTCACGCAGCGGCAGCGGGGTGGGGCTGCGGATCTCGGGCCACTGCTCCACCACTTCCAAGGCGCGCAGCAGCGTGGTGGCGTCGGTCGTGGCGGCCACCAGCCCGTAGAGCATGCCGTACAGGCCGTCCAGCGTGCGTGGCAGCAGCGCCAACGTGGCCGCGCCGGGGCCGGTGGCCAGCAGTCGCAGCACGTCCACGCTGTCTTGAATTTCACGCAGCACGCCGAAGAGTTCGGCCGCGTTGGCGGCGCCAATGCGGCCCTGCACAAAGAGGCGCTGCGCACGCTCCGACAGCGACGACTTCAAGACGTTGGACACGTCTTCCCAGCCGCGCGGGCTGGCGCCCACCAGGTGGTCGCCAGCCAGTTGGCTGGCGGTGTCGTCCAGCCGGTCGGGCCGCACACGCAGGTAGGCCATCACGGCGGGAGCAAAGTTGTTCTGCAGCGCGTAGTCCAGAAACGCGTCGATGGCCGCCTGCACATGAAAGTGGAACATGCGGTCGGCCAGCGCGGTGCCCATGTCGTGCGATACCGCGCCGTGAAAACTGGCGTTGCCGGCAGCCACCACCTGCCAGCCGTCGGGCAGCCGGTAGTGGCCCACGCGGCGGTCCAGGATCAGTGAATAGGCCGATATCTGCAGCCGCTGGTCGGCGGCGGTCAGTTCATCCAAAAACAGCACACCTTCAGGCTGATCGGGCGTGGGCAGGAATTCGGGTGGGAACCACACCGTCTGGCCCTTCACCTCGTCGGCGTAGATGGCGCCGCGGATGTCCACCGGTTCGATGGTGGTCAGCCGCAGGTCCACCAGCGGCACCCCGAAGTGCTGCGCCAGCTGTTGCACGATGGACGATTTGCCCACCCCACGTGTGCCCCACAGCATGGTGGCGCGCTTGCGCAACAGCGGGCTGGTGAACTGTTCCATCAGCGCCGCCTTGCACGCCGCGATGGAGACCGGTGGGATGTTCATCGGGTTGGCAGGCATGGCGGCATTCTGCCCAGGTGGGCGGGAGTAGCACAAAGACGGGCAATTGAGCGGCCACTGAACGGCCTTCATTGGACGGATTCCGCCGCTTCATATGCTTGTAAATTGATCGTCAACCGATCAAAATGCAACAATGTTTGTTCGTCAGCTTCAGCCCGTAATTGAAAATCGCCTGCACCACGCACCGGCTGTGGCGCTGCTGGGCCCGCGCCAGGTTGGAAAGACCACGCTGTCGCGGGCTGTGGCTGCGCAGCACCCCGGCGCTTTGCTGCTCGACCTGGAGCGCGAATCAGACCGCGCCGTGCTGTTGCGCCCCGAACTCTTTTTGCCGCTGCACCGCAACCGGCTGCTGGTGCTGGACGAAGTGCAGCTGGTGCCCCAGCTCTTTTCGGCGTTGCGCCCGGAGATCGATGCCGACCCACATGCTGGCCGCTTTCTGCTGCTGGGTTCGGCGTCGGGCGAACTCTTGCGCCAGACCGGCGAGTCGCTGGCAGGCCGTGTGGCCTATGTCGAGCTGGCGCCCCTGTTGGTGGCGGAAACCAGCACGCTGCCGTTGGAAGGGCTGCACAGCCCAGACGCAGCCCTGCAACAGGTGCAGCAACTGTGGCTGCGCGGTGGCTACCCGCGCAGCCTGCTGGCGGCCAGCGATGCGGCGTCGTTCAATTGGCGGCAAGATTTCATCAAGACCTTTCTGCAGCGCGACCTGCCCGGGCTGGGTGTGCGTGTGCCGGCCGAAACGCTGCGCCGCTTCTGGACCATGCTGGCGCATCTGCAGGGCCAGCAGTTCAACGCCTCGCAGCTGGGCCAGTCACTGGGCGGTGCATCGCACACCACGGCCACGCGCTACCTGGGCACCTTGGTGGACACGATGATGCTGCGCCGGCTGCCGCCGCACCTGGTGAACGTGGGCAAGCGCCTGGTGAAGTCGCCCAAGATTTACGTGCGCGACAGCGGGCTGCTGCACGCGCTGTTGGGCCTGGCCACGGTGCAGCAGTTGCAGGGCCACCCGGTGGCCGGCGCGTCGTGGGAAGGTCTTGTTATCGAACAGGTGGCGGCTGCACTCCCTGCTGATGCGCAACTGGGCTTTTACCGCACCGCCGCCGGCACCGAAATCGACCTGGTGGTGGAACACCGCGGCCGCAAGCTGGGCATCGAAATCAAGTTTTCCTCAGCTCCCAAGCCGCTGAAGGGCTTTTGGCACGCGCTGCAAGACCTGCAGCTGAAAACGGCCTGGGTGGTGGCGCCAGTGCCGCGCCGCTACCCGCTGGCCGAAGGCGTGGATGTGGTGCCGGTGTGGGACGTAGCGGGCTTGCTGGCTGCGTGGGCGGGGTGAGTGGGGACTACCCAACAAGTGGGCGCAGCCATGAAAAA
>JANNMQ010000899.1:0-7983 GCA_031398045.1 Rubrivivax sp. | reverse complement strand
GCCTGTGCGCTCAGGGCCCAGGTTGGCGCGTAGGTGATCATGTGGAGCTCTCCTCGTAGACACAGCGCGGAACGCTGGGTGCCGTGCGCGAGCCCGACACGGTGCTGTCCCGGTCTTGCAGGCTCAGCACCAGGCGCGAACCTGCTGGCGGCGCCATCGGTGCCAGCAGCCCGTACAGCAGCCGCGTGCCGGCGGCGTTGCTGCGCAGCAGCGACAAGCCCAGCGTGGACAGGTTGGGGCGCGTCAGTTGCAGCGTGCCGGGCGCCATGCGCGCGCCGCGGTAGGTGGGCTCGTTGGTGTCGATCAGCACGGCCCCCAGCAGGAAACCCTGGCCGCTGGGCGACCACAGCAGCGACACCCGCGGCTTGGGCGGCAGCGGCAGCGGGTCCAGGCCCGCGCTGCGCAGCCACTCTTCCAGTTCACGGTCGCGCTGCAGCCATTCGGGCTTGACCAGCGGCGCGGTGTAGGTGTGCGTCAACAGCAGGTCGTGCGCGCGCAGCGGGTTGTTCTTGGCCGTGAACCCCAGCCGCGTCAGCATGTCCAGCGGGTGCAAGTAGCGTGACGTGCGGAAGTGCGCGCGGGCAATCAGCACGCGGTCGGATTGCGGCTGGTTGCCCGGGTGCGCCACCAGCATCAGGTCGTACTCGGCATCGGGTTCCAGTTTGGCCGTGATCACCGCCTGCTGGCCCTGGGGCAGCTTGCCGCCCACACATCCCGCCAGGCCCTGTTCAGGGTCCAGCCACTGCTCGGCAATGGGCAGGTCGGCCCAGTCCAGCCCCTCGAAATTGACCGAGTCAAAGCCCACGTCAGCTGGCGACTGGAACGGCCCTTGCGCCGTCTGCAGCGTGCCCACGGGTGGGTCGGTGCGGCGCAGTTTGAAAGCCAGCTTGCGGCCGTAGATGTCGAGCAGCCGGTCCACGTAGTCGACCGAGAACTTCACGACGATCTCGTCCTGCAGGAAATGTGGCAGCCCGCCATCGGGCTGGAAGCCCAGCAGGTAGCGCTGCAGCGCACGCGGGTCGAACAGCGCCTCGTTCTGGAAGTCGGGCGGCGGCGGCACCGGGTCGTTGCTGTCGGGCACGCTCTGCGACGCCACGGTGAAGCTGAACACCGTGGGTGCACCCGTGAACGGCTGCCACAGGTTTTGTGTGTCCAGTTCCTGCAGTGTGGGCGGGTTGGGCTGTTTGTCGCTTTTCAGCCAGCCGGCCCATTTGCACACCACCTCGATTTCGTAGGTGGCACCGGCTTCCAGCAGCAGGTGTTTGGCGGTGACCGGTTGCTCGGGGCTGTCGTTGCCGTTCTGGTTCAGGTTGTCCTTGATGTCGTTCTTGGCGGCCTCGTTCTGGTTGCTCAGGTCCTGCATCATCCAGTCGACGCCCGACAGGCCCAGCATCAGCAGGTGCGCGCTGTTGTAGGCCAGCACCCGCAGCGACTTCCACACCTTGGCCGGATCGGGCACATAACGGTAGATCTGCATCGTGCCGCCAGCCGGGCCGGGCACGGTGGCCACCAGCTGCGCCGGCCAGGGCACCTGCGCGGTGGTGTTCTGCACCACGCCGCTGACCTGCGGCACGCCCGGCGCGGCAGCCGGCTGCGTGGTGTTGGCGCAGATTTCGCGCACCACGAAATGGGCCGGGGCGGCGATGTTGGCAACCGATGCCTGGCTCAGCTGGATGCGCGAAATGCCGTTGGGCACGACCACCGTCACTTTCTGCGGCTGGTTGGGCACGGTAGTGCTGCTGGCCTGCGCCAGGATGCCGCCGCTGCTGTTGTAGGCGCGCAGCGTGACAACATCGCCCCACTGCACCAGTTCCACCGTGACGCTGTGCACCGGGGTTGCGAAGTCGACGCGGATGCCCCCCCGGCCGCTGAGCTCGGCTTTGCCATCAGTAACGCCGCCCATCGGGTACTCGTCCACCACCAGCACGTTCTGCGGCGGCGCGTTCAGCGTCTCGTAGCGCCAGCCCTGGCGCGGCACCGTGCGCGGTATCTGCGAGCTGATGGCCAGGTCGGTGAAACGGTCACACTGCGTGGTGACGATGGGCAACTTGTCGCCGCGGTTCCATACCGCCAGCGTCAGCGCCGGGGCGTTGATGTAGTTGGCGATTTGCGCGTCCCACTGCATCGCGCTTTCAAGATAGTTTTGCAGGCCCACCCGCGGCAGCTCCCAGGCGCCGGTGAAGGCCTGCTGTTCGCCGGCCACGGCCAACGGCGCGGCAAAGGTGTGCAATTGGCCGGGCAGCACCGACAGGCCCAGGGCCTGCGCCAACTTCACCGCCGTGGCGTAGTCCTGGCCGTTGATGCTGGCCTTGCCGGTCAGCTTGAACCAGCTCGGCAGCGGCGCAGTACCGGGGCCGGCCGGCACCATCTGCACCAGGCCCAGCCCCTGGCCGGTGGCGGTGCTGCCCAGCACGGTGTTGCGAGACGGCAGCACGGGGGGGTCGCACACGTCGGCCAGCGTCTGCTGCGGGTCGCCGGGTCCGCCCTTGCCGCCGTCGGCCATGCTGTAGGTGGCCAAAGCCGGGTTCCACGACAGCAGCGCCAGCGCGCGGGCTTCGTGCTGCGACGGCATCGGGTCCACCGGGTTGATGAGCCCGCCCTTGTGCGTGGGCCACCACCACACACTGTCCAGCGGCCCGGCCAGTGCGGCGCCGCCCTTCTTGCGCAGCACCAGCTTTTCCACGCGGAAGGCGTAGCGCAATTCGGTGGCGCCGCTCCAGTCTTCTCCCGGCAAGGGCACACCCACCTTGAAGTTGCTGCCCTGCAGCGCGTTCACCACCTTGTGCGCGAAGTGCAGCACCGGCGTGGTGTCGGGCCACACGGTGCTGCCGGCGCCCGCGCTCTCAGGCAGTGCAGAACCGGTCAGCGCGCCGCGGCGGTCCACCAGGTCCACGCGCAGCAGCGGGTGCTCGGGCTCGGGCGGGGTGGCTGTGCCGCCTTCGTCAAGGTGGAAGTGGATCGACCCGCTGATGGTGGTCAACCCCAGGTCCACCTCGGCCTTGAACGCGCCATCCAGCCAGTAAGTGGTCTTGTCCTTTTGCGTGGCCTTGTCGCGCATGCGCTGGATCTGCGCCTGCACACGCGCCTGCACGGTGGCGCTGACGATCACCAGGTCCAGCTCACCCTCGGCCGCAATCATGCCCACCACGGTCAGCGGCTTGGTGCCCAGCCCCAGCAGCAGGATCGCACCGACACGCAAAGCAAACGGGTCAGCCGTCCAGTTGATGTCGAAGCCGGCACCCAAGCCCAGCGAATAGCCGTACAGGTTGATCTGTTCGCCGCCCCACTTCTTCGGCGCGTCGCCCAGGTTCAGCAGCTGCTTTTCTTCCATCATCAGGAAGAGCCAGCACTTGAAGTTCGCCACACCCGGCAGCAGCGTGGCGGTGACGGCGTCACCGCTGCGGCCATTGACGCCATCAGAACCGATGCGGAAGTAGTAGGCCTTGCTGGCGTCGCCGATCGGGAAGTAACCCGAGATGGGCACTTTCAGCGACAGCACATCCGGGATGTTGTATTGGCCGCGGATGCCCAGGATGAATTCGTGTTCGTTGGCGGCGATGATGCCCAGCATCTCCAGGGCGGGTTCACCTGCTGTGGCGCCGTTGTCGCTGGCCTCCAGCTCGGGCCGCTTGAACAACTTGGCGTCGACGCTGATCACGACCTCGGGGTCGGGGAAGGCCACCGTCAACATGCCGGTGGCACCGAAGGTGAAACCGGTGTCGGGCAGCGTTCCCAGCACCACACCCAGGCCCAGCGCGTACTGGCCCTCGGCGTTCTCGTCGGTGTATTTCAGGACGCCTTGCATGCGGTACCAGGCGATTTCGTTTGCCACCGGGTCGCCTGCCGTGGGCATGTCGCGCCGACCGTTGACGACAAAGCGTCCCATGAAACCGAAGATGCCCAGCCCGCTGGTGCCCAGCGGTATGCCCATCGGCAGCCGCACGCCCACTTCCAGGTACTTCAATTTGTCGCCCAGGACCAGCGAAGCCCGCGCTTCCACCTCGGCGGGGATCACCTTGACCTGGATGTCGCTCTTGAATTCACCCTGCTTGCCCAGCGCCAGCCGGCCCTTGCCTTCCAGCACCTTGGGAACGTTGATCTCCACCGCCAGGCCGCGCAGTTCAAAACCCGCTGCGCCGCCCACTTCGGTCGGGAAGGTGATGCGCACCGTGCAGCCGGTGAGCTTGATGGGGCCGAGGTCGATGGAAAATTCGAGGTCGACCTCGAACCACACCGACCCCGAACCGGCGCGTGTGCCGGCCACGCGCAGCAGCTTGCCCAGCTTGCCGCCGATCACCCACTCACCCGGGTCCTCGACGTCGAAGCGTGCTTCGTCATAGACCAGGTTCAGCGCCGCCAGGCCGGTCTTGCTGCCGTCGTATTCAACGCCGCAGTTTTCGTAACGCACCTTCAGCGGGTTGGTGGTGGTGATGGAGATGGCGCTGTTGACCACGGCCACATTGATCTGCGCCGTGTAGTCCAGCAGGATGCGGTGCGTGGCGTCGCCAAACTGGCCCAGCGCACGCTGTTGTTCCTGCACCTCGATGCCGTGCACGACGACGCGGCCGTTCTTGATGAACTTGGCCGCACCCACCGACGCACCCAGCAGCGCCCCCAGCCGCACCGCAGCGCCCGACGGCGAATTGGCCGTGATGCCGCTGAGCAGCGCCGGCCCCATCAGCATCGCCGCGGCCAGCACGTTGTTGTCGGCATGCGCCAGGCCGTCGGCGCTGCCTTCGTTGTTGACGGCCAGCGAAAACAGCGTCGCGCCCGAACGTGAATCGTGTGTCCAGCGGCCCAGCAGGGTGTAGACATCGGGGCCAGTCACCAGCGCCCTCTCGCCTGCCACGTCGGGCAGCGCCAGCGAAGGTGTCTTGTCCCAGGTCACCAGCACCTCGGCCGCGGTCGGGATGAAGTCGGCCAGCCCCTGAGCCGTGGGGCTGTCCCATTTCACACTCAGGCGCACACGGAAGGTCTTGTTCGTGCCCGGCGGCGGTGGCACCACCAGTTGCGCCACGTCACCACCGGGCAGCAGCACGCGGCGCAGTGCGGGGCCGACGCGGGTCTGCTCGTCGGCCATCTTCTCGGCGGCTTCGCTGTCGCTGCCGAACAGCGCGTAGATGTCGATGCGGCGGTAGAGCGACCGCAGCGGCAGGTACTGGTCGCTGCCGTGCAGATCGGGTTGCTCGGCCTTGATCAGGCAGCCCTCGGCCTTTTCCAGTTCGGTCATCGGCGACGTGATGCTGGCCTCGATGTCCGCGGGCTGGTCCAGTTCGCTGCGCGCATGCAGCTCGATCAGCATCACGTCGGGCCTCGACAGCAAAGCCTGGCCGGCCTTTGCGCGCAGGTCTGCGAGTTCTTCGTCGAATTCCTTCAGTTCGATGTCGCAGGTGCGGCCGATGATCACGAACTGCACCTCGGAGCCGAACTGCTGCGCCCACTCCTGCAGCACCCCTATCGAATAGGGCTTGGCCAGCCCTTGCATGCCCCAGCCCACGCCCTCGGTGGAGCCGAAGTCCATCACCACCTGCAGGTGGCGCTTGACCTCGAAGGGGGGCGCGTCGGGTGCCGGCGCATAGGGACCGGCGTCGGGGTGGCCCATGTCCACCGTGGCCGCCAGCACCGTGCCCTTGGTGCCGGCGTTGCTGACGATCTGGCCGCTGCCCAGGTCCACCGTGGCGTCGCTGGTGGTCGTCTGCAGCAGCCCTTCGCCGTCGAAGCTGGCCGCGTTGTAGGCGCCTTCCAGGCCGCGCAGCTTTAGCGGGTGCGCCACATGCTCGTCGTCCACCATCCACGCGCCGGCGGCGGTGCCCAGCACCAGTGGGCCTTCGGTCACCACCTCCACGCGCAACCGGCGCGTGCGCTGCTCGTCGTCCGTCAGGCGCAGGTCGATGTGGCCCAGGGTGGGCGGGATCAACGGCGCAAACGTGGCGCCGGCCGAGGTCTCGGCGCCCAGTCCGGCGCCAAAGGCCCACTGATATTCCCAGACGTCGGCGCCCTCCACGGCGCTGGCGGTGAACAACAGGCCCTGCAGGTGTTCACGCCGGCCGCTGATGAAGATCACATCGGCCAGCGCCGCCGGGTTCTTGGTGTAAATGGGCTCCAGTGGCGGCTTGAACGACACGCCGATGGTGGGCACCTGCGGGCTGCCGCCTTCATGGAAATGCACCTCGTAGCGCGGTCCGAAAGCCTCGGGCGCCGAACCCACCTTTTCCACCGTCTGCACACACAGCACGTGGCCGGTGCGCACGTCGAAGTAGCCGCTGCTGGGCCCGCGCACCTGGCTGCCGTCGGGCAGCGTGAACAGCATTTCCGGCGGGTCCTGCCCCGGTGCAGTGGCCTTGACGCGGCCCACGTCGGCTTCCGGCAGGTTGACGTAGCTGACGATGGTGCGGCCGCCTGCGGTATCCACCCGGTTCGGGTCCAGCGCCACCAGGCCGCCATTGACCTCGTTCTGGAAAAACTGCATCACCGAAGGGCTGGTCTTCGGCACACCAAACTCGACCTGCAGTTCACCCTGCATGCCAAACGGAATGCCGATGATCAGGTCGCGCACGCCGGCGCTGAGGTCACCCACCACCGGTGCGTTGCGTGGCGCGTAGTAGGTGGCCTCGCGGATCGACAGGCCTTCCCAGTCGGCACCATGCCCGCGCGCGGCGATCTCGGCCGGGGTGAAGTCGTCGGAGTTGTCGTAGGCCAGCCGGTCCACCGTCATGCCGTGTGTCGACTTGCCGATGAAGAAGTGCGGCGGGTCGAAGGCCAGATCGAACACGCAACCGTTCGGTGCGTCGGGGTCCACCGGGTCGGCAGTGCTCACAAACAGTATCAGCGGCAGGCCCGTCGGCTGCGACACAAAACGCAGCGTGCCGCCACCGACGATGCGCACGCTGGTGCGCGTGGGGTCGGGCACCAGGTGGCGTGGTGTGGTGCCCTGCGACTCCACACGCAGCGCCGGCCGCAGGCCGGGGATGGTCCAGGCCACGCGGTCCAGCATCAGGTCCAGCTGCCAGCCCGCAGCGGCCGGCTCGACGTTGTCGATGAAACCCAGTGGTGCTCGCCGCTTGATCAGCTGGAACGGCAGGCCGGCGTTGAGCATCGGCGTTTCGATCGGCCAGTTGTTCAGGCTGGGAAAGCCGGCGTCGGCCAGGCTCTGCACCGTGCCGCGGTAGATGTGCACGTCGCCCGCCGTCACGCTGGTGCAGTCCAGCACCGCCAGCCGCTCGAGCACGTCGCCGATGTAGCTGGAGATGACCATCGACGAACCTGGCGGCAACCCGATCAGGTCGATGAGGCTGATTCCGCGCTTCAGTGGCATGGCCATCTCCTGGCGTTGGGCTTGGCGGCGCGCGGTGTGTGCGCTCGCCAGGCCATGGTTGTCATGGGCTTCTTCGGGGCCATGCCCGGCAGAACCGCTGCAGCGCCACCAGCAGTTCCTGCACAGAGCCGAAGTCCTGTGCCCGGCTGCTGATCACATGTTCCAGCCGTCCTGCCAGCCGACCCGACCCCGGGTCTTCGGCCAGTTTCAGCACGAACACCCTTTCCAACAACGGCGGGCCCGTGGTGGCGGGGACGCTGCAGCGGTCTTCAGTCATGCGCTGCAGTGTGTGCAGGTGGGATTGGCAAGTCCAGCCGTTGCGGTTAGCGTTTGGTTAATGTGTGACCGTTGGGTGATCCGGGTTGCCCCTGCAGCAAACAAGCCGAATGTCAATGTCCTTCATCCAGAGCCTATGACCGAGCCGTCCAGACGAGCAGCGCCTGCAGCTTCTGCAGCCCCTGCAGCCCCCTCATCAACTGAAACCCTTGCGTCTACTGAAGTCGTTGCCACTTCGGCACCGCAAAGCCTGGTGTTCGGGCCTTTTGTGTTGGACCTCTCAGCGCAACGCCTCACGTGCGATGGCCAGCCCGTGGCGTTGCGGCCCCGCTACTTCGATGTGCTGGTGTTCCTGGCCGCCAGCGGCGGGCGCCTGGTCAGCAAAGAAGAGT
>JANNMQ010000896.1:0-3227 GCA_031398045.1 Rubrivivax sp. | reverse complement strand
GTGACATCGAAATCACTCAGCAACAACTGGGTCTGCGCCTGATCCAGAACCAGGAAGCGCTGATCCGCATGGCGCGCGAACTGGTAGCGCGCGACATCGACGTCGACGATTTTGGTGGCCAAGCACAGGCCTTCATGCGCGAAAGGCCCGAGGTTATGCACCTGACCTGGGTGGACGCGCGCCGCAAGCCGCGCGCCAGCCATGGCGCGGCGCTGTATCCAGGTGCCGGGGCAGAACTGAACAGTGCAGCCGCCTCGGGGGTGCCCACGCGGCGACCCGCCAAGTTGGCCCCACCGCCTGCGCCCGTGCCGGTTAAGGCGGCGCACACGCTGCCCAGCCTGAACAGCAACAGTGAATCCGAGGCCGCATTCATGGCCGCCCGGGACAGCCGCAACACGGCCTACTCACGCGCCTTTGCAGACACCAGCGGCTCGCCGGTCTTCCAGCTTCACGTGCCATTGATTGAACGCAGCAGCTTCAGTGGTGCCGTGATCGTTGAATACTCCATCGATGCGCTGATACGCCACTTCGTGCCGGCGGACGTGGCGCAACGCCACATGATTTCGGTGCTGGACGAAAAGGGCCGCGAGCTGTCGGCCACCATCACGGCGCTGCCCGGCCAGGCCACACGCCGCGCACCCATCTTCAGCGAAGCGCCGATGACGCCGGCGTTGAACGGGTTGTTGCTGCGCGGCCAGGGCTGGCGCACCAGCATCGGCCTTATCAGCAACACCTTGTTCTGGATGGTGGTGGCGCTGTCGGTGCTGACGGTGTGGATGCTGCTGGGTACCTGGCGCCACATGCGAAGGCGTGCGCAGATTCAAGGTGCGCTGGTGCAAGAAACCAACTTCCGCCGTGCGATGGAAAACTCCATGCCCACCGGCATGCGCGCCATGGACATGGATGGCCGCATCACTTACGTCAACGCCGCGTTTTGCCAGATGACGGGTTTTGCCAGCACCGACCTGGTGGGCCATTTGCCGCCCTACCCCTACTGGCCGCCCGAACGTGTCGACGAAAACCAGCGTTTGCTTCAGCAAGAGTTGCAGGGCCGCAGCCCCAGTGGTGGCATTGAAGTGCGTTTGATGCGCAGGGACAAAAGCCTGTTCGATGCCCGCTTGTACGTCAGCCCGTTGATCGACCCCAGAGGCCAGCAAACGGGTTGGATGACCAGCATGACCAACATCACCGAGGCCAAGCGCATACGCGACCAGCTATCGGCTTCGCACGAGCGTTTCACCACCGTGCTCGAAGGTCTGGATGCATCGGTTTCAGTGCTGACGGTTCAGCAAGGTGAGCTCTTGTTTGTCAACCGTTCTTACCGGCTGTGGTTTGGCGCTGACGCCAAAGGACACCAGCAAATGGCGGGCATCGCGGTGGGCGACGGTGAACCCGAACAGGCCGATGAAGACGTTGATTCGATGTCGGGCATGCCAACGCAGGAAATCACCGAAAGTGGTGCCCATCCGCGCGAGGTCTACGTGGAATCACTGCAGAAATGGTTTGATGTGCGTTCGCGCTATCTGCAGTGGACCGATGGCCGGCTGGCGCAGATGCTGATTGCAACGGACATCAGCGCACGGCTGCGTGCCGAAGAACAGGCTGCCGCGCAGGCCGAGAAGGCGCAGGTCACCAGCCGCCTGGTGACGATGGGCGAAATGGCGTCGTCGGTGGCGCACGAACTGAACCAGCCGCTAACGGCCATCACCAATTACTGCAACGGCATGGTGTCGCGCGTGCGCGCCAACTCGATCGCCAATGACGACCTGGTGGCCGCGCTGCAGAAAACGGCGCGCCAGGCTGAACGTGCCGGGCAGATCATTCGCCGCATCCGGGCCTTCGTCAAACGCAGCGAACCACAACGGCAGCCAGCCGAAGCCAAGCAAATTGTGGAAGAGGCGGTTGAACTGGCCGGCATCGAACTGCGGCGCCGCAATGTCGCCATCCACACCTATGTGGCGCAGCGCCTGCCAGTCATCATGGTCGACCCGATCCTGATTGAACAGGTGGTGCTGAACCTGTTGAAAAATGCGGCCGAAGCGATCGACAGCGCACAGCTGCCCCCATCGCGCCGCCACATTGAACTGCGCGTGGTGCCACGCCACACGCCGGAAGAACGTGGTGTCATCGAGTTCAGCGTCTCCGACATGGGCCCCGGTCTGAAGGAAGAAGTCATCGGTCGGCTTTACGAAGCGTTTTTCTCCACCAAACCCGAAGGGCTGGGGATAGGCCTGAGCTTGTGCCGCACCATCGTTGAGTCGCACCGGGGCCGGATGCAGGCGCAGAACCTCTACAATGGCGAGCTGGTTGTCGGGTGTCGCTTTTCCTTCACTTTGCCGATTGAAGTGCCGAGCAAAAGTGAAGTGATTTCGTCTTTCCTGACCACGCAGTCCCCAGGCTTGCCCAACGACCCCGAGCAGCTCGCCGATTTCACATCCACCCGCTCTGCTACAGAGCATCAGACCCTGCCCTAGCCCCGCGCTGGGCCACCACCTGCAAATGAGCCTCATACCCAAAAAGGGCACGGTGTATGTCGTTGATGACGACGAGGCCGTGCGCGATTCACTCCAGTGGCTGTTGGAAGGCAAGGACTACCGCGTCAAGTGTTTCGATTCTTCTGAGTCGTTTTTGTCGCGCTTCGACCCCCGTGAAGTGGCCTGCCTGATTGCCGACATCCGCATGGAAGGCATGAGTGGCCTTGAACTGCAAGACCGCCTTTTGGAACGCAAGAGCCCGCTGCCGGTGGTGTTCATAACCGGCCACGGTGACGTGCCGATGGCTGTCACGACGATGAAAAAAGGCGCGATGGACTTCATCGAAAAGCCTTTCAAGGAAGAAGAGCTGCTGGGTCTGGTGGAGCGCATGCTGGAACAGGCGCGTTCGGCCTTCAGCCACCACCAGGAACAAGCCAGCCGTGACGCACTGTTGTCGCGCCTGACCACACGCGAAAGCCAAGTGCTTGAACGCATCGTCGCCGGCCGTCTGAACAAGCAGATCGCTGACGACCTGGGCATCAGCATCAAGACCGTGGAAGCGCACCGCGCCAACATCATGGAGAAGCTGAACGCCAACACGGTGGCCGACCTGCTGAAAATTGCGCTGGGTGCGCAAACCAAGGTTTGATGCAACACACCACCTTCGGCTGCACTTCTCATTCCTGCAAAGGCCGCTACACGCGGCCTTTGTTGCTTGTTGAACCCAACCACCCTGGCCATCTTCTCTGCCCT
>JANNMQ010000886.1:0-1997 GCA_031398045.1 Rubrivivax sp. | reverse complement strand
GAGGATGACCGCCATGTCTGCACCCATGCTCACCATGTCGATGGGCCGACTGCCCAGCGGCGTGCGACCGTGGCCGTGCAAGTCAACTCCGATGATCTGCCGCTTCGCGGCCAGCGTCGGCATGATTGGCGCGAACATATCGGTCGAACCCAAACCGCCGTGCAGCAACAGCAACGGTGCGCCTTGACCCCGTATTTGGTAGTGGTACAGGATTCCGTCCACTTCGATACGCCCACTCTTGTTGACCTTGGAGGCAACGGCCTTATTCGACTGGGCGACTTGTTCTTGCTGGGCGCAGACACTGGTGGGTGTGGCCAGGATTACCGCCACGACCATCAGGATGACTGAGAGTGTTTTATTCAACATACCTGTCTCACATTGGAAAGCACTGATGGGGCTGACCGCATGAATGGAGGCGATCTTCACAGCCGGTGGTTGGCTTGCCCGTGAAAACCGCCAACTGAATTCGCCTGCTGGCCTTCATGGGGATCGCCAGTTGGTGACATGCGGCCCACCGCAGGCGTGATCCGACGAATCGTGGGGGTCTTCTCCCTTTGATGTCAGTACGCTGCCGAACCCAGGGTCTGTTGAGGTCGCTTCGTTCGCCAAAGCGCAGAACGGGTCTGTGGGATGTCCCTAAGCTGAGCTCTTGCCTCGTCGCTGCGATCCGTCCATGCTCGCCCTACTGCTCTCAACTTCGACGGCTTCTTCCTCAACACCGGCCGCAGGCTGGTCAAGCAAGGCAACCCTGCCTTGGCGCGGTTTGTCTACGCCAACGCCAGGCTTTCGAGAACCTGCGCCTCGTGGCCGTTCAAGTCGGTCCTCGAAGACCGCATGGCACAGGCCGAACAGAACGTCGATTTGTTCAGGAACGCTCACGTCCGCGCAATCTCGTTCCTGGGCGGCTGACTCGCTGCGCGACCCCTGGGTGGTCATTTTGCTGGAGCGGGTCGCGACCTCTGGGTACTCCATTCCCAACATGATCGCTGTGCAAGGCGGCGTCGGCGTGCCGGACGAGCAAGGCAAAGCGGCGCTGTCCCAATGGCTTTGGCTCAACACCGGACGACACGCCCTGACCCTCATCGGATGGCTGCTGGCGCTTCGCGCCTTGGCCCTGCGGGGGTAAGTCGCAAGGCGCAGGCGCAACCTTTCTACAAGAACCGGAGACAGAACATGCCATTGACCCTATTCCGAATCGCGACCACGCTGTTGGTCGCGCTGGTCATGGGACTGGCCTTCGCGCACGTCCTTGAACGTCCTTCGAAGATGCTGTACGACGCAGCCACCTATATCGCCCTTCAGAAATCGCTGTACGTTCAATGGGGTCCACCGCAGATGGGTGGGTTTGTGGAACCGGCGGCGATCGCCGCGCTCGCACTTCTCGCGTTTTTGCTGCGCTCCAGCGGCCGCGACCTCTGGCTCACCCTGGCCGCTCTGCTCTTGATGCTGCTGGCGTTTCCGGTGATCTTCTTCTGGTGGGTGGCTCCCGCCAATGCTGCATTCGCGGCCACAACATTGCCTGCCATTCCTGCAGATTGGACAACGCTGCGGTCGAACTGGGAAACCGGCCACGCCATTCGGTTTGCGCTGCATTTCGTGGCGCTCGCCTTGCTTGTTGGGTCGCTTGCCTTCGATGCGGCGACAGCAGGATTTCGCACCAGGCCCACTTGAGCACAGCCCCCGCCGACGACCAGAGAACCCCAGTCAGTCCCAATTCACGCCCGTCAACGGCGATGACCTGCTACATCGCGCTTCACGCAGGGTCGCAATGTCCAGCGCGCCCCAGGCACGGTCGGCCCGGAAGGCCTTGCTGCGGATGATCTTCATCGGGTCAGCCCTCCAGCCGCCAGGGCGGATGCTTGCGGTTCTCACCGGCCCAGTACAAGCAGAGGACGTTGTTGCTGGGGTCTTGCAGCCGGGCCTCACGCCACAGCCAGCGCTCGTCGCGCGGAAGCTGCGTGATCAGGATGCCCGCCGCCTGCAGGCGGCTCACCTCG
>JANNMQ010000852.1:0-3360 GCA_031398045.1 Rubrivivax sp. | reverse complement strand
CCGTGCCAGGCCACCACGTTGAAGGGCGAGTGCTCTGAATGTGCCTGCCACAACAAGCCACCATACTTTTTGACGATCTGCCAGGACCCGGTTGATGCCGCATCGAAAGCCGCCACCGGCGCCTGGAAGTCGCGTGCGTTGGCCAGGCCGTTGCTGCCGATGGGGCCCAGTTCGGGCAGGCGGAAGGGCGCGCCGTAGTTTTCACACAGGTAGCCGCGTGAAGGGCCCTGCACCGCGACTGAAAAGGCCATGCCGCGTGGCAGCAGTGCAACCTCACCCGGTGCCACGTCCAGCACACCCAGTTCGGTGGTGATGGTCAAGGCGCCTTGCTGCGGCACTACCAGCATTTCGCCATCGGCGTTGACCAACGCCCGCCGGTGCATCGACTGGTTGGCCAGGTACAGGTGTGCAGCCATGCCGGTTTGCGCGTCGGCGTCGCCATTGACCACCACGGTGCGCAGGCCATCGATGAAGTCGGTGGGGGCTTCGGGTATGGGCACGGGGTGGCAGCGCATGGGGTCGGGCGGCGCGGCCACGCCCGCTGCGGCGCCGGTTTTCCACCACGCATGCGGCAGCTCTGCATAACCACCCACCACCACCGAAGGCTGGCGGCGATAGAGCCAACTGCGCTGGTTGGTGTGGCGCGGCGCCGTGAAGGCGCTGCCCGACAGCAGCTCGGCATAAAGGCCGTGCGCCACCTGCTGCGGGCTGTTGCGGCCCACGGGCAGGGTGCCCGGCACGGCTTCGCTGGCGAAGCTGTTGCCAAAGCCGCTTTGGTACAGCAGTGGTTGGGTTTGCGTGGTCATGGCCGTGCGCTCCAGCAGTCTGCAAGGCGCCAGTCTGTCAGCTTTCCAGAGCTTCCCACATCAGGCGGTCGCGCTCGGCGGTCCAGATGCGCGGGTCGGCGTACTGGGTGGCTTCGTCATAAGCGCGGGTGACGTCAAAAGGCATGCAGTGGTCGAAGATGACCCACTGGCCGTAGGTGGGCTTCAGTGCCGCAAAGGTGTCGCGGTAGACCGTCTTCAGGTCTTTGCCTGCAGCGGCACCGGCCTTCACGCTGGCGTACAGGTCAGACACAAAAGCGCATGTCGATTCCAGCCCCTGCGCCACCTGCTGTTCACCCACCAGCGCCGGGCCGCGGCCGGGTACCAGCGACAAAGGCTTCAGTGCGGCCAGGTTGTCCAGCGTTTGCGGCCAGTCCTTGAAATAGGCGTCGCCGGCGTAGGGTGTGGCGTCGAATTCAACCAGGTCGCCCGACAGCAGCACACGGTCTTGCGGCAGCCAGACCACGGTGTCGCCCTTGGTGTGGCCACGGCCCAGTTGCAGCAGCTGCACTTCCAGCTTGCCCAGCCACAAGGTCATCTTGCCCTGAAAGGTGATGGTGGGCCAAGTCAGGCCGGCGGGCACGGTTTCGACGTTGCGAAACAAGCGCGGGAAGCGGCCGATTTCGCTGGCCTTGTCGGCTTCACCGCGCTCGACGATGAGGTCATAGGTGTCCTGGCTGGCCAGGATCTGCTGCGGCTGGTAGGCGCTGGCGCCCAGCACACGCACCGCATGGTAGTGCGTGAGCACCACGTACTTGATAGGCTTGTCGGTGACTTCGCGGATCCGGCG
This sequence comes from Rubrivivax sp., assembly GCA_031398045.1. Classification (GTDB taxonomy): domain Bacteria; phylum Pseudomonadota; class Gammaproteobacteria; order Burkholderiales; family Burkholderiaceae_C; genus Rubrivivax. The sequence goes on along the minus strand of JANNMQ010000852.1, from coordinate 1,746 downwards.
TATCACGTCGGCCGCCATGGCTGGCGTGGCCTGGGTGTCGGCCACCAGCACGCAGTCGTCGCCAATGATGATGCCGGTGTTGGGGTCGCCTTCGGCCGTGTAGGCGTAGGCATGGTCAGACAGCTTGGTGAAGCTGACTTTCTTTTCTTCAAGGTCGGCTTGCGATGCAAACTTTTTGGCTGTGTTCAACGGGTTGCTCCTGCGGGGGTGGGGCGACAAAGCGACAAAGCGATTGCGCCTGGGGAATCTTGAAATTCGGTTTTAACAAACGTGTTTGCGATTGTGAAACACACCCCAGGGTTTGGCAACACTTGCAAACGCGTTTGTTTTAAGCAAACTTTTCGCCTATGCCAGTGGCACCCACGGCTGCGCACGCCGTACGCCACCTGTTGCGGGCTGTGTGATGGCGTGCAGCGTGAAGGCGTGCAGGCATGGTGATGACCATGCGGCGAAGCCGTCGCTGAACGCGGTCAACGCACTGCTGGTGCTGAAGCCCGGCCGGCACAAAGATGTCAACGCTGAAAGTTATCTCGCTGGGTGCCAACACCCGACAACGGTTTATCAAGCGTCGCGAACTGCAGCAGGCCCACCCACCCACGGAGGTTCCATGAGCAGCGTACTTTTTGAGCGTCAGGGCAGCACGGCAGTGCTGACACTGAACAGTCCGGCCACGCGCAACGCTTTTACGGCCGAGATAGGCGAAGGTCTGTCCGACGGCATTGCGCAGGCGCGCGCCAGCGCCGACATCCGCGCGCTGGTCATCACCGGCAGCGCGGGCGTGTTTTGCGCCGGTGGCGACATCAGCAGCCTGTCGGCGGCTTTCGCCAGCAACGACGGCACCGCATGGCGCGCCCGCATGCACGGCACGCAGCGCTGGATGGCAGACTTGCTGACGCTGGACAAACCCGTCATCGCTGCGGTGGATGGTGCGGCCTATGGCGCCGGCTTCAGCGTCGCGCTGGCGGCCGACTTTGTGCTGGCATCTGCCCGCGCACGCTTTTGCCTGTCGTTCATGAAGTTGGGCCTGGTGCCCGACTGCGGCGCTTTTTACACCCTGCCGCGTGTGGTGGGTGCGCAGCGCGCCAAAGAGCTGATGCTGTCGGCGCGCGAGGTCAGCGCGCAAGAAGCGAAGGACATCAGCATCGTGATGGAACTGCACGAGAGCGCGGCGTTGTTGCCCCACGCGATGGCGCTGGCCGCCAGCTTTGAAGGGGCGTCGCCACTGGCCAATAGCCTCGTCAAACGCGCGCTGCTGAACCCCGGTGAACTGGCCGCGCTGCTGGACGGCGAAGCCCATGCGCAGGCGCTGGCCTTCGGCAGCAACTGCGGCAACTTCAGTCAGGCCTTGGGCATCCGATGCAGCGCACAGATCTTGTTGCCATCCGGGTCGCGCATGTAAGCCAGGTACATCTTGCCCGACACCCCTTCGCGCACCCCCGGCGGTTCTTCACAGGTGGTGCCGCCGTGGGCCACACCGGCCGCATGCCAGGCGTCGGCCTGCTCGGCTGTCTGGCAGGCAAAACCGATGGTGCCGCCGTTGCCCACCGTGGCCGGCTGGCCGTCGATGGGCAGCGTGACCGAAAACACGCCCGTTGGCGTGCGCCAGAAGATGCGGTGGCGGTCCACAAAGCCGGCAGGCACGCCCAGGGTGCCCAGCACCGCGTCGTAAAAGGTCTTCGCCTTTTCCAGGTTGTTGGTGCCGATCATGATGTGAGAAAACATGTGCAGGGTCTCCAGTTGCGACGC
>JANNMQ010000845.1:0-3901 GCA_031398045.1 Rubrivivax sp. | reverse complement strand
CAGGATGATCATGGCCAGCAGCAAAGCCGCGCCACTTTGAAGGGCACGTGTGGGTGCGCGAGGCACTGCCTTGACGGCGGGATGCGGCTGTTGCGGCATCGTCATGCGCCCGATGGCCCCAGCGCGATGTCGCGTGTCAACTTCTTGCCGCCCAATGTGATCACCATGCGCACGGCGGCGGGCAGCTGCTCGATCGGCGTCAGCGTGCGGGCGGCGGCCGACGCTGCGGCCGCAGGCCCGGCAGCGCTGCCTGTGGCAACGCTGGCGGCAGACTCGGCAGCCGACGCGGCTGAAGCGGCCGCTTCTGCAGCCGCTACCCCTGCCGCCACTCCAGCCGCCACGCCAGCGTTAGGCAGCGCGCTGCCCGCCCCTTGCAGGTCCCCCGTGCTCTGCGCGTTGCTCCAGCTGTTACCGCGGTAAAAGTAGATCTGCCATTCGCTGGCCGCGCGCGCCAGCTCTAACTGCCCGGCTTCAGTGCCCACAAACTGCTGGCTGCGCAGCCACACGTCCTGCAGTTCCTGGGTGCGGGTGTAAGCCGGGCTCACCCAGCGCTGCCAGACACCGCCACGCACCGCCCAGGTGACCAGCGCCACGCCGGCATCGGTGCGGCGCGTCAGGCGCAGCGTCTGGCCGTCAAATTCCAGCGCGGGCACGGCGCTGCTGTCGTGCAAGGCCTGCAGGTCCTGCTCCCATTGCGTCAGCACGGTGGCCAGGCGCACCGCGTCGTCCACAGCCACGCGGCTGGCGTCGCGCGATCGCAGCACACTGTCCAACCCCTGCCACGAAAGCGCCGCCAACAGGGCCATGGCAAACAAGGCCACCAACACTTCCACCAGGGTGAAGCCGCGTTGCAGACCAGGGCTGCGTGGGCCGTCTGCATCAGCGCGGGCCGGCATCAGGGCCGCCCCAGCACGGTCGACAGTGTCAGCAGGGGGCGCCCCTGGTCGTCGCTGACCACCGCATCGACGCGCCTGAAACCCGGGTTGGGCGTCGGCCTGGTCACCAGTTTGCCCACGTAGGCACGCCCCAGCTGCTCACACGAAAAATCGCTGTCGCCGACACCTGGAAAGCCGCGCTGCAAGCGCAGCTCGGTAAGCTGGTTGTCGGCGCACCATTGCGCTGCCAGCACATCACCCAGGCGCTGCGCGTTGTCGGTCAGCACACCAGCCGCGCGCAAGCCGGCACCCAGCGCCAGCGCCGCCACCGCCAGCGCCACCAGCACTTCCAGCAACGTAAAGCCCGACGCGCAGCGGGGTCTGGCGCTCTGGTGCTGCTTCACGATGACGGGCCACTGGCGGCCTCAACCGCACGTTCACCCGCACGTTCACCCGCACCCTCGGCAGCGGGCTCAACAAAAGGACCCAAGCCGTCGCTGCCCAATTCCAGCCGCCGTTGCCCCAGGCGCAAGACCACACGCTGTGCGGGCAGGATGGCTTCCGGGCCCAGCACCAGGTGGTTGGCACCCACCACCTGGGCCTGGGTGCGGGGGTCCAGAAACCGTGTCGGCATCTGCACACGGGTGGGCAGGCCGACAAAGTTGAATTGCGCCACATCCAGCGGCGCCTGCTCTTCATTGGCCTGACTGGGCCTTGGCACCCAGCGCACGGCCACACCGGCCACCCGGGCCTCGGCGCGTGCCGATTCCAGCAGCGAAGCCAGGCGTGCGCCTTCTTCTTCCAAGCGGTTGGCCTCACTGTCGGGCAGTGCCAGCGACACCAGACCAATGCCCAGCGCGATGATGGCAAACACCACCAGCAGCTCCACCAGCGTGAAGCCGCGCGACTTGTTCAAGTGCTGGCCCCGTGCCCGCAGGCCCAGACCCTATTGCCAGGAGCCGACATCGGCATTGGCGCCCTCACCACCCGCCTGGCCGTCGGCGCCAAAGCTGAAGACGTCGATGTCGCCACGCACACCCGGGCTCAGGTACTGGTAGGGCCGGCCCCAGGGGTCATTGGGCAATTTGTCCAGGTAGGGTTTCCAGTTGCTGGGCGCGGGCGTGGCAGTGGGCTTTTGCACCAGCGCGTTCAAACCCTGCTCTGACGTGGGGTAGCGCTGGTTGTCCAGCTTGTAGCGTTTCAGGGACTGCACCAGTGAATTGATGTCGGTGCGCGCAGCGGTGCCTTTGGCATCGTCGATGCTGGAAAACAAGTTGGGCACGATCAGCGCACCCAGCACACCGATGATGACCAGCACCACCAGCAGTTCGATCAGCGTGAAGCCGCGTGCGGCGCGGTGCAGGAGCGTTGATTTCATAGTTGCATTCTCGCCCAAGCGGCGCGCAGCCACGTCACCGACAAACAGCGTTTGAAACTTGCGAGCAGGGTTGGGCACGGTCTGGCATGGTTTGGCACACCCCAGCGCGCCCGGCATACTTATCGCGAAGGCCAGGCAGTGGAAGGCCTGAACCATAATCCGGGCATGTCTGCACGTCTGGGATCGTTACTGATATGGGCGCTGGTGGCCGCCAGCGCGGTGTACTGGGGCTTGTTGGTTTGGGCCCAGCCGCAGCCTGTGCCCGCCCACGCCACCGTGGTGCAGACCAACCCCGCCCTGCAGGGCGACCTGAGCCGGTTGCTGGGCGCCGATCCTGTGGCCCCGGCCAACCCCGTGGCGGCAGTGCCCGTGGCCGATGTGCGGCTGACGCTGGTGGGGGTGGTGAGCCCGCGGGGCAACAAAAATCAGCGCGAAGGCTTGGCATTGATCTCTGTCGATGGCAAGCCCGCCCGCACCTACCGCGTCGGCGCCGTGGTGGACGGCGAACGGGTGCTGCAGTCGGTCAGCCTGCGCGGTGCCGAACTGGGACCGCGTGGCGGCACCGCGCAGGTGTCGCTGAGCATCCCCGCGCCGGCCGAAGCTGCACGAGGCATACCCGGCGCAGCACGGCCGCTGGGTGGTGTGCCCGGCATGCCGGGCCTGCCGGGTGCCGTTGCGCACAGCCCGCCCTGGGGCAACACCCCACCCCCTGAAAACACACAGCCGGTGCCCGACGCCCCTCAGGTGGGCCAAGACCGGAACACGTTGCGTTGACTTTCGTCGTGCAGCGCGGTAGCCCGGAACATGCATCGCGGCTCCAATAAACACGCTGCGCTGGGAACATGGCCATGACGGCACCTCACCCCGCTGAGTTGAACAGCCCATGTCTTTCAGCATCGGAACTGGCGCAACGCGTGCAGGACCTGCGCTTGCATGCACCTTTTGCGCAAATGGCACCGGCCGACGTCGCCGCGTTTGCGCAGGCCGCGAAAGAAAGCCACTACGCAGCCGGTGAAACGGTGATGCAGCCTGCCGACGGCCCCGCCGCGCGGCTGCTCTTCATTCAACGCGGCGCCATCAGCGGCAGCCGCGGCGCCGCAGCCCTCACGCCCGGAGGCATGTCCTACGAAGCGGGCGACATCTTCCCCGCCGCCGCCGTGGCTGGCCAGCGCGCTGTGACGGCGCACTACGAAGCCGTGGAAGACAGCACCTGCCTGGAGGTTGACGCCGCCGTGGCGCGTGGGCTGGCCAGCCACAGCGCGCCGCTGGCCGACTTCATGGTGCGGCGCGTCCAGCAACTGATGGAGCTCTCGCGTCAGCAACTGCAGGCCACGCAGGGCGCGCAGGCGCTGGCGGAACACTCGATGGAAGCACCCCTGAGCCAGCGGCCGCGCACCACGCCGCTGTCCTGTGGGCCCGACGCCAGCCTGCTCGAAGGCCTGGCGCTGATGCGCGACCACCACGTGGGCTCCGTGCTGATGCTGTCGGCCAGCGGCCAGGCGCTGGGTATCCTGACCCGCCACGATGTGCTGGAACGCGTGGCGCTGCCGCAGACCCCACTGCACACCCCGCTGGCCCAGGTGATGAGCCAGCCGGTGCACACGCTGGACATTGGGGCCAGCGCACAAGACGCCGCGCTGGCGATGGC
>JANNMQ010000838.1:0-3243 GCA_031398045.1 Rubrivivax sp. | reverse complement strand
TAGGATGATGAGCGCGCACAACGTGGCCATCGGCCCCACCTTCAGCAACCAGTGGTACCGCGTGGCCGATCTGCACCCGCGGCTGCATGCCCATGTGCGCATGCTGCGCCACGGTTACCGCGGCGAGATCTGGCATGTGCTGGACGACCCCGTCAGTGGCCGCCAGCACCGCATCAACCCGGTGGCCTGGGCGCTGGTGGCGCGGTTGGACGGGCGCCAGTCGCTGCAGCAGATCTGGGACACGGTGGTGTCCGAACATGGCAGCCAGGCGCCCACACAGCCCGAGGTGATGGCGCTGCTGGGCCAACTGCACGAACACGCGCTGGTGGCCAGCGAAGGCCGTCCCGACCTGACCGGCTTGTTTGAACAACAACAGCGCCGCACCCGGCGTGATACCTGGGCGCGGCGCAACCCGCTGGCTCTGCGCGTGCCGCTGGCCAACCCGGCATCGCTGCTGTTGCACTGCAACGGCCTGGCCCGTCTGCTCTTCAACCCCACCGCAGTGGCGTTGTGGTGCGTGCTGGTGTTGCTGGCGCTGCTGATGGCGGGCACACAAGCCGGGCCCCTGCAGGCTTATGCAGCGCGGCATGTGGGGTCGCCGCAGCAACTGTTGATGTTGTGGCTGGCCTACCCGGTGGTGAAAGCCTTGCACGAAGCGGCCCATGCGTTGGCCGTGCGGCGCTGGGGGGGTGAAGTCACCGAGGTCGGCATCACGCTGATGCTGTTGATGCCGGTGCCGTATGTGGACGCCAGCGCGGCATCGGCCTTCAGGCAAAGGCACCGCCGTATTGCGGTCAGCCTGGCCGGCATCGCGGCCGAAGCCGTGCTGGCCGCTTTGGCGCTGGTGTTGTGGATGCTGGTGGCCGATGGCCTGGTGCGCCAGGCCGCCTTTGCGGTGATGTTGATCGGCGGCGTGTCCACGCTGCTGTTCAATGGCAACCCGCTGCTGCGCATGGACGCTTATCACGCGCTGGCTGACTGGCTGGAGTCGCCCGGCCTGGCCGCGCGCAGCAAGGCCTATTGGTTGTACCTGGCGCGCCGCTGGCTGCTGGGTTTGAAGCAGGCGCGGCCGCCTGCCGTGGCGCGTGGTGAAAAGCGCTGGCTCATCGGATATGGCGCCGCGTCCACGCTGTACCAGTGGCTGCTGGCGCTGTCCATCGTGGGCTGGCTGCTGGGCCTGCACCCGGTGCTGGGACTGTTGGCGCTGGCCTGGTTTGTGGTGCTGATGTTGCTGTTGCCGGCACGCCGTCTGTGGCGTTGGGCGCAGACGGCGGCCGAACTGGCGCCGCAGCGCGGCCGTGCTTTGGCCGTGGGTGGCGTGCTGGCAACACTGCCGCTGCTGCTGCTGGTGGCCGTGCCGTTGCCCGCGTACACCAGAGCCCAAGGGGTGGTGTGGTTGCCCGATAACGCCGTGGCGCGGGCGCAGGCCGATGGTTTTGTGCTGCAGGTGTTGGCGCCTGACGGTGCGCAGGTGCAGCCCGGTGCGCCGCTGCTGCAGCTGACCGATCCGGCGCTGGACGCCGAAGTAGACGCTCTGCAGGCCCGTGAACGCGGCGTGCGCGCCGCCCAGCACCTGGCCGTGTTCAACCAGTCGCCGCAGGCCATGGCGCTGACCGAGCAGTTGACGCAGCTGCAGGCCGATTTCAGCCGCTTACAGCAGCGGCGCGACCAGTTGACGGTGCGTGCCGGCACCGCCGGCCGTCTGGTGTTGCCGCGTACCGCCGACCTGCCCGGCACCTGGGTGAACCGGGGCGCCGTGGTGGCCCATGTGGTGCCACCGGGTGGTGGGCTGGTGCGCGTGGTGGTGGCGCAAGACGACGTGGCCCGCTTGCAGGCGGTGGCCGGCCCAGGTGCTGCACCAGCATCCGATAAAAACACAGAAAAGCCGGCCCAAGACGTGCTGCGCGCCGAGGTGCGGCTGGCCAACAACCCGACGCAGGCGCACCGTGCCCAGGTGCTGGCACAAACCCCCGCAGCGACGCGGGAGCTGCCCAGCGCGCTGCTGGGCGACCGCGGCCAGGGTTCTTTTGCCACCGACCCCGCCGACCCCAAAGCCCTGCGCACGCTGGAACCGGTGTTCACGTTGGATCTGTTGCTGGACATGCCACAACACCCGACACCCACGGGCGGCACACCGGCGGCTGCGACTCAGCTGCCCGGTTTGCTGGCGTGGGTGCGTTTTGACCACGGCGCGCAGCCGCTGGCCTGGCAGTGGCTGCGTCGTGTGCAGCAGCTGTTCATCGGCCGTTTGGCCGCCGGCTCCTGAAAGACTGAAAACCCATGCATGCACCCAGCGTTCGCTTGCCCATGCCCGGGCCCGCTTTTGGCCCCTACCCCGAGCGCAGCGGTGCTGCCGCTTATGCCCGTTCACAGGCGCAGCGCTGGTTGCCGGTGGTGTCGGCCGTGGCGCAGCAGACCAGTCAGCCCCGGCGCTGGTTGGCGCTGGTGCCAGCGCGCGCGGCACAGCGTTTTGTGTCTGGCGTGCGGCAGGCGCAGCGCGCCGTGCCGGCCGTAGGCTCTGCCGCTTTTCTGGCCCAGCTGCGCAGCTTGCGCGCCGAACTGGGTTTGCAGGGCCTGGCCGGGCCGGTGCTGGAGCAGGCTTTTGGCTTCGTGATGGCCGCCACCCAAGACACGCTGGGCTTGCAGCTGTACAGCACCCAGCTGCAGGCTGCGCGCATCCTTTTGAACAACCAGCTGGCTGAAATGGCCACTGGCGAGGGCAAAACCCACGCGGTCATGCTGGCCGCGGCCACGGCCGCCTTGGCGGGTGTGCCGGTGCACGTGGTAACGGCCAACGCCTACCTGGCCGCACGCGACGCCACCGCGCTGGCGCCGCTGTACGCGGCGCTGGGTTTGCGGGTGGCTGCAGCGCGGCCCGGCGACACCACCGAACAGCGGCGCACGGTGTGGGCTGCTGACGTGGTGTACACGACGGCCCGCGACCTGATCTTCGACTACCTGCGCGACCGCCAGCGCCCCGAGGGCCACGCGCCGCTGCTGCGCGGCCTGTGCATGGCTTTGATCGACGAGGCCGACAGTGTGTTGCTCGACGAAGCCTGCACCCCGTTCATCCTGGCTGAAGAAAACCAGGACGCGCCCACGCTGCGCCGCCTGCGCGCCGCGCTGGCGGCAGCCCGACGCTTGCAAACCGGGCTGCACTACAGCACCCAGCCGGCGGTGTGTCGTGCCACGCTCACCGATGCCGGCCTGCAAGCCTGCCCAGCCGAAGCCGGGCCAGGCCGC
>JANNMQ010000830.1:0-4121 GCA_031398045.1 Rubrivivax sp. | reverse complement strand
GTTGTGGGCGTCGCTGGCAACGGCCTGCACCCAACCTTGGTCTAGCAGCGCTCGCGCAGCGGTCTGGGCTCGGGCGCCGAAATCGCCAACCAAAGAGCCGGCTGTTAGTTGAAGCGCGCAGCCTTCGTCCACCAGGTGCTTCATGCGTTCGGGCTTGTCCATCACCATGCGATTTCGCTCGGGGTGGGCAATCACTGGGCGGATGCCGGCGTTCATCAGGCGGCGGACAAACTGCTCGGCGCCGAGCGGCACTTGACCGTCAGGCATCTCAAGCAGCAAATTCTTCAGCCCAGCCATCTGGCCCAAAAAGGGCAACTCTTGCTTTGGCAGCAGGTCCAACACCTCTGGTGTCAGGCGCACTTCGCCTGCCCACAGCAGTTCAAGCGGCAGACCGGCCTGCTGTACCAACTGCGAAAACCGCAGGAACTCCTCGGCAATGCTGCTACGCCGGTTTTCAAACCGGCCCGGAAACACGTGTGGTGTGCACACGACCATGGTCACGCCGTCTTCCACCAATGCAGCGGCCAGGGCCATGGCGGCCTCTAGGCTGGGCGGCCCGTCGTCGATGCCAGGCAGCAGGTGGCAATGGATGTCGATCATGACCGCGGAAATCGTAGCCTCAAGCGCGCTTCTGGTTTGGCTTGGCAACCAAGGGGGCGTTGTTGTCCTGTGCTTCAGTGCCAAAACTTGAATCCCCAACCCTGGGCGCGTAGCCATAGGTGCCATAGCTGTAGGTGGAACTGCCATACTCACCGTAGTATTTTTGTGAATGCGCAAAGTCCAGCTGGTTGACCACCACACCCAGCATGCGGCCACCGGCCCGCTGCAGGCGCGTCAGGCTCTTGCGCACCAGCGGCGCGGGGGTGCTCATGGCTTTCACCACCAGTACCGTGCTCGTCACCAGCGGTGCCAGTACCAGCGCTTCACTTACCAGTTCAACCGGCGGTGAATCTATGATGATCATCTCGAACTCTTCACCCAGTTCGGCCAGCACTTCCCTGAAGCGGTTGGACAGCAGCAATTCCAGTGGGTTGGGCGGCAGGTCGCCCACGCTCATCACCCATAGCTGGGTGTCCGGCACCAGTTGAGTGCATTGCTGTACGGTGGCTGTGCCGGCCATCAGGTTGGTCAGCCCCTTGGCAGCCCGAGGCAGGCCCAGCGCCCTGCCCACTTGCGAACGCCGCATGTCGGCGTCCACCAGCAAGGTGCGCTTCGACTGGGCGTGAGCGATGGCCAGGTTAACGGAAACCGTGGTTTTGCCCTCATTGGGTAGTGTGCTGGTCACCAGCAAAGTTTGTTTGGTGGCGTCTAGGTTGGAAAGCATCACACCCGTGCGGGCAGTGCGTATGCCCTCGGCAAAGTGTGAATGGGCGTCGGTCAGGAACAACTTGGCCATCATGGGCCGGTCTTGGTTGCCCACTATAGGCAGTGAGGCCAGCACCGGCAGCCGCAGGCGCTGTTCGGCGTCGTCACCCCCTTTGATGGTGTTGTCCAGTCGGTCCAGCAGTACCGACGCGATGGCGCCGGCCAGCAAAGCCAGCACCAAAGCCACCAGCACAATTTGCCGCTTGTTGGGCTTAATGGGCACCGCGGGTGGCACAGCCTTGTCAATCACGCGTGCCATCGAAGGCTGTATGTTGCCTGCCAAGTTGGTTTCCTTCGCACGGCTCATAAACATTTCGTACAGCTGGCGGTTGCTCTGGTATTCGCGGTCCAGCACCGCCAGTTCAAATTCTTCGCGGTTCACAGTCTGGACAGCGCCTCGGGCCGTGTTCAGCGCCGCCGCCATGGTTTGTTCGGTGGTGCGGGCGGCTTCGTATTCGCGCGTCAATACCTGCACTGCGGCGATCTGCTGGCGCCTTAACGTGGCGCGCAACTCGGTCAGTTCGGCATCGGCTTGTTGCACCTTGTAGTGTGCTGAACCCAAAGTCTGTTGCAGTTCGGCCAGCTTGGCCTGGCCTGCAGACACTGCTGACTGAGCCTGCGCCACCAGCGGACTGCGCGCCACCGTGGGTATCGACGCGTAATCGACGCCTGCAGCGCGTGCCTGCTGGTATTCACCTTCTAGTGAAGCGCGTTTGCCCTGGGCTTCGCTCAGGCTCTTAAGAGTCTCGCCAATTGCCTGCCCGGCCACGCCTTGCTGGTTGGTGCCCAACGCCACAATGCCGCGCTGCTCGCGGTAAGCCTGCAGGGCGCGCTCGCTTTTGCTTAACTTTTCGCGCAAATCGGCCAACCGTTCTTGCAACTGCCTACTCACCTGTTGCGTCATGCTGTAGCGCTCGTCACGCTCGCCGTCGATGTATTCCTTGGCTACCGTGTTTAGCACCTGCGCGGCCAGCTTGGCGTCAGTGCTTTCGAACTGCAGATTCACCACCTGGCTGCCTCGCACGGGAGTCACACGCAAGCCCTCCATCACCGAGATCAGCACTTCCTTGGCCAGTTCCTCTTCGGTCCAGTCGGCTTTTTTCTCAACATTGCCCACGCCTAAAAGTGCCATAGCCTGGTCTCGCCAGCCTGCGTCGGCCCTGCGCGGGTCTAGCGCCGGATGCTCCCACAGCTTCAGGGTGCGTACAGTGCGTTCGGCCACGTCGCGGCTTTTCAGAATCTCCAACTGCGTCTGGTAGTACTCACGGGCCTGGCCCATCGAATACACCTCTTCAATAGACACCACCTTGGCCTTGCTGGACTCAATCAGTACCGTGGTGCTGGCCTGGAAGACCGGCGTCAAGGTCAGAGCCAGCACGGTGGCCACCAGCGCTACCGCCACGCCCAGCGCAAGAATCGCCCACTTGCGCTTGACCACGCTGCGCCAGTAGTCCAGCAACTCCAGCTTCTGTTCTTCGGAAATCGTGCCTGCAAACAGCGGTGGTGGTGCTACGGCTCCGGGGCCCCAGGGTGGCGGGGCGAAGCCTGCAGGCTGCACTGGGGTAAGCACGGGCCGCGCGCTGGTATTGGAGGCGCCAGAAGAAACAGGAAACGTCATCATCCAGCCTTTTTCATGCGATCTCGTGGTGCATTCTGGGGGGAATGGCTGGGCATCCGACCCGCACTATTGTTGGTCACAGTCCTGGTGCAGCCTTCGTGCGGGCCCCTGGTGGCACCAGCTGCGTTGGGTTTGACGAAAGCTGGTACGCGGCGGCTGACCGGCCTCTGTTGAATGCAAGCTAGCAATGGTGCCATGTTGTTTGCCGGTCAGCTCCCCCCGAGTCAAGCGTCCGAATGGCCCTCTAGCGGACATTTGCTTGCACATTGCCAAGCCAACTTTCGCACTCGTCGTTCCAATATGGGTTCACCAGGCGCCCGCCTGCGCACTACCCATCGTGGTTGCGTGGCACGACGACGTTGTCTTGCTACGACCAATTGATCTTGATCCCCCGCACTTGCGGGGTCGTGTTCACCCCAAGGCTGGTGCAAAGTCAATTGGCTAGTGTGACGGTTCGTGTGCAATTGCTCGGTTACAGGGCTCGCACACGGTGGCGCTCGCAATGGGGTGGCCTCAGCTGGCCCGGCGCTTGCTGCACAGGGGGATCAGGGAAAAACAATATGGTTAACGTCGACAGTTCGGCATTGGTAGGGGTGGCCGCGTGTGCGTTGGCCTTCGGTGCGGCAATCTTGCTGACGCGCCCTTGGCATGGCCATCTGACGGCTGACTTTGAAAACAGCGGCGTGCAGAAGCACCACACCGGGTCGCCGCCGCGGGTGGGCGGCTTGGCGGTTGTGGCCGGGGTGGCTGCCGGCTGGGTTTGGCTTAACCAAAGCAGCTTGCCCGCTGCGTCTGAGGCCGCCCGCTTGCTGGCGCTGATTGGCTTGTGCAGCCTGCCGGCCGTGTTTGCCGGGCTGCTGGAAGACCTGACCAAACGCATCAAACCCGTCTGGCGCCTGCTGGCATCGGCCTTGGGCGCCGTGCTGGGCATGGTGCTGCTGGGTGCCCTGGTGCCCAGTGTGGGTCTGCCGTGGCTCGACCCCCTGGTGCAATGGCTGCCCGTCAGCGTGGCGCTCACGCTCTTGCTGGTGTCGGGCTTCACACAGGCCATGAACATCATTGACGGGCTTAACGGCCTGGCTGGCGGGCTCACGCTGTTGATGATGGCCGCCACGGCTTATGTGGCCCACACCGTGGG
>JANNMQ010000817.1:0-7938 GCA_031398045.1 Rubrivivax sp. | reverse complement strand
CCCCCCCCCACCCCCCCCCGCCCAGCCACCGCACCAACCGCGACCCCATCCGCTTCAAGACCGCCGCGACCCCGATCTACAGCTACGGCGAAACACGCACCAGCCAGCACATCCCGAACGACGTGCTGCGTGAACTGCACGGCTTCATCCACATGTTCGAAGACACGCCGGAATTTGTGGCACGCCACATCATCCGCGAAGCCAAGAGTTACTTGGACGGCCTTGCGCCGCCATTCTTCAAAGCCTTGATGGACTACGCACAAGACGGCAGTTATTCTTGGCACTGCCCGGGGCACAGCGGTGGCGTGGCTTTTCTGAAGAGCCCTGTGGGCCAGATGTTTCACCAGTTTTTCGGCGAAAACATGCTGCGCGCCGACGTCTGCAATGCGGTCGAGGAACTGGGCCAGCTGCTCGACCACACCGGCCCGGTGGCGGCCAGTGAACGCAATGCCGCACGCATCTTCAATGCCGACCACTGCTTCTTCGTCACCAACGGCACCAGCACCAGCAACAAGATGGTCTGGCACCACACGGTGGCGCCGGGTGACGTGGTGGTGGTGGACCGCAACTGCCATGTCTCGATCCTGCATTCGATCATCATGACCGGTGCGGTGCCGGTGTTTCTGACGCCCACGCGCAATCAGTTCGGCATCATCGGGCCTATTCCGGAAAGCGAATTTTCACCCGAGGCTATCCGCCGCAAAATTGCCAGCAACCCGCTGCTGGCGCATGTGGATGCAGCCACCGTGAAGCCACGCATCCTGACGTTGACGCAGAGCACCTATGACGGTGTGCTGTACAACACCGAGACCATCAAACACGCGCTGGATGGCTACATCGACACGCTGCACTTCGATGAGGCCTGGCTGCCGCACGCGGCCTTCCACACGTTTTATGGCAGCTTCCACGCCATGGGCAAAAAGCGCCCGCGGCCGAAGAACCAGCTGGTGTTCGCCACGCAGAGCACCCACAAGCTGCTGGCCGGCATCAGCCAGGCCAGCCAGGTGCTGGTGCAAGACGCGCAGGAAAGCAAGCTCGATCGTCACCTCTTCAACGAGGCCTACCTGATGCACACCAGCACCAGCCCGCAGTACGCCATCATCGCCAGCTGCGATGTGGCTGCGGCGATGATGGAAGCACCCGGTGGGCCGGCACTGGTGGAAGAAAGCATCCTCGAGTCGCTGGACTTTCGACGTGCCATGCGCAAGGTTGATGACGAGTTCGGCAAGGACTGGTGGTTCCAGGTCTGGGGCCCGGACCGCTTGGCTCTTGAAGGCCTGGGCAGCAGCGACGACTGGGTGCTCAACGCCAGCGACAACTGGCACGGTTTTGGCAACCTGGCGCCGGGCTTCAATCTGCTCGACCCGATCAAGTGCACCATCATCACCCCGGGCCTGGGCATGTCGGGCGAGTTTGCAGAAACGGGCATTCCGGCCAGCATCGTCACCAAGTTCTTGGTTGAGCACGGCGTGGTGGTTGAGAAAACCGGCCTGTACTCGTTTTTCATCATGTTCACCATCGGCATCACCAAAGGCCGCTGGAACACGCTGCTGACGGCACTGCAGCAGTTCAAGGACGACTACGACCGCAACGCACCGATGTGGCGCATCCTGCCGGAGTTTTGTGCCGTGCACCCGAAGTACGAACGCATGGGGTTGATGGATTTGTGCCAGGCCATTCACGAGCACTACGCCAAGGGCGACATCGCGCGCCTCGTCACCGAGATGTACCTGAGCGACCTGCACCCGGCAATGAAGCCCAGTGATGCCTTTGCGCACATTGCGCACCGAAAGACCGAACGCGTGGGTATCGACGACCTGGAAGGCCGCATCACGACCAGCCTGCTAACACCCTATCCGCCCGGCATTCCGTTGTTGATTCCCGGCGAACGTTTCAACAAGAAGATCGTCGACTACCTGCGCTTTGCACGTTCATTCAACGCCGCGTTCCCGGGTTTCGAGACCGACGTGCACGGCCTGGTGGAAGACGATTCGGTGCCGGGCGAGCGGCGCTACTATGTAGATTGCACGCGCGAAGAAACGGTGGCCGCTGCGCCCGCAAAACGCGCCAAAGCGGGGAAAGCCGCGAAAGCCGTGAACCCCGCCCCGCCAGAGAAAGAGGTCATCACGCGTCGTTAATGAGAGCGCCTTTCATGACTCGGGGCGCTGCCCCGTATCACGCGTCGGTAGCAGGCAACAGGCCCATCATCGCCTGGCTGAAGCCGCCGTCCACGTAGGTGATTTCGGCCGTCACGCCAGCGGCCAGGTCTGACAAAAGAAAGGCCGCCACGTTGCCGACGTCGTCGATGGTGACGTTGCGGCCCAGTGGTGAGGCGCTGGCCACGGCGCCCAGCAGCTTGCCGAAGTCTTTGATGCCGGATGCGGCCAGGGTTTTGATGGGGCCGGCGCTGATGCCATTGACGCGCACACCCTTGGGCCCCAAGTTTGCTGCCAGGTAGCGCACGCTAGACTCCAGTGCCGCTTTGGCCAGGCCCATGGTGTTGTAGTTGGGCAAAGCACGCAGCGCGCCCAGGTAGGTCAGCGTCAGCAGTGCAGCATGCGGACGCAAAAAGGGCAGGGCGGCTTTGGCCAGGGCTGGAAAGCTGTAGGCCGAGATGTCCATGGCGATGCGAAAGTTTTCGCGCGTCATGCCGTCAAGAAATTCTCCCGCTATGGCTTCGCGCGGCGCAAATCCGATGGAATGCACAAAGCCGTCAAACTGCGGCCACACCTGTGAGAGGTCAGAGAACACGCGTGTGATGTGTTGGTCATCCGACACATCACATTCATAGACCAGCTGCGAATCAAAGTGCCCGGCGTACTCGGTCACGCGGTTTTTGAAGCGCTCGCCCACGTAGCTGAAGGCAAGTTCGGCGCCTTGCGCGCGGCAGGCCCTGGCGATGCCGTAGGCGATGGAACGGTTGGAGAGCACGCCTGTGATCAGGAAGCGCTTGCCAGTAAGAAAGCCCATGGTGCCTCCGGTGGTGGTGTGCGACGGGGGGCGATTCTGGCATGCATGGCTCCCTTTGCTACCGGCAGTCTTGAACCTTGCCAGAAGCGCAGCTATAATCAGGGGTTTTCCGGGGTGCCTGTTTGTTCAAAGGCCAACCGAGCTGGCTAAATTGCGCGGCATCGAGCCGTGCATTGCTTCAAAGCGTGGGCTGATACAGACAGCCCATTTTTTTTGGGCTACTGATTTTTAACGTTCGATTTTTGACCTTTGACTTTTCGCTTTTGAACACCGTGACATTTAAGCATCGCGACTTCTAAGCATTGCGACTTTTAGACATTGGAACATTCCGATTTTTCGACATTGGCAGCACCGGGATCACGGGCAGGTGCCTCAGTTGCAGGTTCACTGCCGTGGTTGGATGCAGGATTTGGCAGGGGTAAACAAGGTTTGATTCGAGGCGAACACCTGCGCAAAGGCGCAACCACTACAGCTCAGCAGCCTGAATCTGCGGCAGGCGTGCGCGTGGGCTGGCAAACGGCCATCTCTGGCACCGTGGAAGGTTTGGGCTACGAACTGGTGGACATTGAACGCGCTCAGCGCGGGCTGTTGCGCATCACCATCGACCGCGTACCGGGCCGCGCCTACAGCGCCCAAGGTGGCACTGCGGCGGCGGGCGTACTGGGTGATGGCGGCGAATTCGTCACCGTTGAAGATTGTGAGAAGGTAACCCGCCAGCTGCAATTTGCGCTGGAGGTTGAAGGGCTGGACTACAGCCGGCTCGAGGTGTCTTCGCCTGGGCTGGACCGTCCGCTGAAGCGGCCGGAGGACTTCGCGCGTTTTGCTGGTCTGGCCGTCCAAGTGGTGCTGAAGCAGGCCTTCAACGGGCGCAAGAACTGGCAAGGCGTACTGACGCCCAGCCAAGCGCCCAGCCAAGCCGCGGTAGGCACCGCAGCGAAGGATGACGCAACTGCTGCGGCTGAGCCTGCGGCTGCGGCTGCGGCAACCAGTTGGGCATTGGTTTTCATGGACGGCAAGACCGAGCAGATGTTGAACTTCACGCTGGCAGAAGTGCGTGAAGCCAGGCTCGTGCCGGTGGTCAATTTCAAGGGCCGCAAGGCCCAGGCTGGCGACGGTGCGCAAGCGCCCGTCGCCGCACCCAAGCAAGACGGAGGCTGAGAAACGATGAATCGCGAAATGCTGATGCTGGTGGATGCCATCTCGCGCGAGAAGACCGTGGAACTCGACGTGGTGTTTGGCGCCGTTGAAGCCGCGCTGGCCTCCGCTTCCAAGAAGCTGCATGGCGGTGAGGTGGAAATGCGCGTCGCCGTCGACCGCGACACGGGCGAGTACGAAACCTTCCGTCGCTGGCTGGTGGTGCCAGACGTGGCCGGTTTGCAAAACCCGGATGCCGAAGAGATGTTGTCCGACGCGCTGGACCGCATACCCGACATCGAAGAGGGCGACTACATCGAAGAAGCGGTTGATTCGGTGCCCATCGGCCGCATCGGTGCCCAGGCCGCCAAGCAGGTCATCCTGCAAAAAATACGCGACGCTGAACGCGAGCAGCTGCTCAATGAATTTATGGCGCGCGGCGAAAAGGTTTTTGTCGGCACCGTGAAGCGCTTGGACAAGGGCGACATCATCGTTGAGAGCGGCCGCGTGGAAGGCCGCTTGAAGCGCACCGAGATGATCCCGAAGGAAAACCTGCGCACGGGCGACCGTGTGCGGGCTTACCTGATGGGTATCGACCCCACGCAACGCGGGCCGCAGATCATGCTGTCGCGCAGTGCGCCCGGTTTCATGATCGAGCTGTTTGCGCAGGAAGTGCCCGAAATCGAGCAGGGCCTGCTGGAAATCAAGAGCTGCGCCCGTGACGCCGGCAGCCGCGCCAAGATAGCGGTGGTCAGCCACGACCGCCGTGTCGACCCCATCGGCACCTGCGTGGGTGTGCGTGGTTCGCGCGTGAATGCGGTCACCAACGAAGTGGCTGGCGAACGTGTGGACATCGTGCTGTGGTCCGACGACCCGGCGCAATTTGTCATCGGTGCGCTGGCACCGGCCAACGTGCAGAGCATCGTGGTGGACGAAGAGCGCCACGCGATGGACGTGGTGGTGGACGAAGAAAACCTGGCCATTGCCATTGGCCGTGGTGGGCAAAACGTGCGCCTGGCGTCTGAGCTGACTGGCTGGCGAATCAACATCATGACGGCCGAAGAGTCGCAGGCCAAACAGGCCACTGAAAGCGACTCGGCCCGCAGGATTTTCGTCGACAAGTTGGATGTGGACGAAGAAGTGGCCGACATCCTGATCGCCGAAGGATTCACCAGCCTGGAAGAAGTGGCTTATGTGCCACTGCAGGAAATGCTGGAAATTGAAAGCTTTGACGAAGACACCGTGCACGAACTGCGCTCGCGTGCCAAAGACGCCTTGCTGACGATGGAAATTGAAAAAGAAGAGCAGGTCGAAGAGGTCTCGCAGGACCTGCGCGACCTGGAGGGCCTGAACGCAGAGCTGATTCCCAAGCTGGCCGGTGGTGGCATTCACACCCGTGATGACTTGGCGGACCTGGCGGTTGACGAGCTGACCGAGATGACCGGCATTGACGAAGAAAGTGCCAAGGTGCTGATCATGAAGGCCCGCGAACATTGGTTCACGGCTTGACGACCCAAGTCAGCGCTCCAACCCCCCCTTTTTGTTCCCTGCACCTGCCACAGCAACCGCACCTGCCGACCGCAACTTAGCCGACAGCAAGACGCGCACCGAATACCCCAAGGAAAACGTACTTATGGCCGTGACCACCGTCGCTCAGTTTGCCGCGCAGCTGGGCCGCCCTACGGCGGCTTTGCTCGAGCAGCTGCAATCGGCGGGCGTATCGATACGCTCGTCCGATGACGCGTTGACTGAATCAGACAAAGAACGTCTGCTGGACTACCTGCGCACTTCGCACGGCACCGTTGCCAGTGCCGAGCGCAAGAAGATCACGATCACGCGCAAAACCTCCACCGAAATCAAGCAGGCCGACGCCAGTGGGCGGGCCCGTACCATTCAGGTGGAAGTGCGCAAGAAGCGTGTATTCGTCAAGCGCGACGATGTGCCAGCTGCTGAAGCAGTGCAAGAACCCGCCGAAGACCAGCTGGACCTGCAGCGGCGTGAAGAAGAAGCGCAAGCACAGGCCGATTCCATTCGCAAGCAGGAAGAAGAGCTTGCACTGGCCCGCCGTGAACGCGAAGAGCAAGAGCAGGCCGCTCGTGCAGCCGCTGAAGCCAGCGCTGCCGCGGAAGCCGCCGCCCTTGCTGCTGCTGAGGCCGCTGCAGAAGCCGCACGCATGGTTGCCGCCGCCGCTGCCGCAACGGCTGCGCCGGCCGTTGTTGAGCCCGTGAAAGCCGAGCCGGTCAAAGCGGAAGCGGCAAAGCCCGAAGCAACAAAGGCCGAAGTTTCGAAAGTCGAACTGTCCAAGGCAGATGCCTTGAAGGCCGACGATGCGGCCAAAGCCGAACCTGCGAAGGCCGACCCAGCCAAGCCCACTTTGCGCGTCGTGAAGGCTGCAGACAAGGCTGCCGAAGACACCGCCAAACAAGAAGACCTGGTGCGCCGCCGCAAGGCTGCCGAGACCGAAGCTGCGGCCATCCGCGCCATGATGAATGCACCCAAGAAGGTGCTGATGGCGAAAAAGCCCGAAGAGCCCAAGCCTGCTGAACCGGCCAAGGAAGCCATCAAAGGCACGATTCACAAACCCACAGCCAAACCCGGTGCGCCGGGTGCCACGGTCGCCGTTGCCAAGCCTGGCGACAAGAAGCAGGTCAAGTCAGAAAAGCTTTCTTCCAGCTGGGCAGACGACGCGGCCAAGAAACGCGCGGCACTGAAAACACGCGGCGACAGTTCTGGCGGCCGCGCCGGCTGGCGTGCGCCGCGTGGTGGTGCGCGCCGCGGCGAACGTGACGACGCCTATGCGCCGCAGCAGGTTGAAGCCCAAACGCAGGAAGTGCACATTCCTGAAACCATCTCGGTGGCCGACCTGGCGCACAAGATGAGTGTGAAGGCCAGCGAGGTCATCAAGCAGTTGATGAAGCTGGGGCAGATGGTCACCATCAACCAGCAGCTGGACCAGGAAACGGCCATGATCGTGGTCGAAGAAATGGGCCACAAAGCGCTGGCTGCCAAGCTGGACGACCCCGAAGCCTTTACCGAGGAAGAACAAGCCGCGCAAGACGCCGAGCAACTGCCGCGCGCTCCCGTGGTCACCGTGATGGGTCACGTCGACCATGGCAAAACCTCGTTGCTGGACTACATCCGCACCTCAAGGGTGGCGGCCGGTGAAGCCGGTGGCATCACCCAGCACATTGGCGCTTACCACGTGGAAACACCACGCGGCATGATCACCTTCCTGGACACCCCCGGCCACGCGGCCTTCACGGCCATGCGGGCGCGCGGCGCCAAGGCCACCGACATCGTCATCCTGGTGGTGGCGGCCGACGACGGCGTGATGCCGCAGACCAAGGAGGCCATAGCGCACGCCAAGGCCGCCGGTGTGCCCATCGTCGTGGCCATGAACAAGATCGACAAACCCGATGCCAACCTGGAACGTGTGAAAAGCGAGCTGGTGGCCGAAGGCGTGATCCCCGAAGACTTCGGTGGTGAGTCGCCTTTTGTGGGCGTTTCGGCCAAGATGGGCACGGGTGTGGATACGCTGCTGGAGCAGGTGCTGTTGCAGGCCGAGGTGCTGGAACTGAAAGCACCAACGGCGGCGGCCGCCAAGGGCCTGGTGATCGAAGCCCGCCTTGACAAGGGCCGCGGCCCCGTGGCCACCGTGCTGGTGCAAAGTGGCACGCTGCGCAAGGGCGACATCGTGCTCGCCGGCAGCAGCTACGGCCGCGTGCGCGCCATGCTCGACGAAGACGGCAAGTCCATCGACGAAGCCGGCCCGTCCTTGCCGGTCGAGATTCAAGGCCTTACCGAAGTGCCGCAAGCGGGTGACGAGTTCATGGT
>JANNMQ010000748.1:0-3074 GCA_031398045.1 Rubrivivax sp. | reverse complement strand
TGCTGTACGAACAATCGATGATGGCCGAGAAGACCGGCCAGCTTGAAGAAATGGAACGCTTGCTGAAGCGCGTCATGGAACTCAAGCCGGCCACCGCACATGCCTACAACGCCTTGGGCTATTCGCTGGCCGATCGCAACCAACGCCTGCCCGAAGCGCGACAACTTATCGAACGTGCGCTGGAATTGTCGCCCGGCGACCCCTTCATCACCGACAGCCTGGGCTGGGTGGAATACCGGCTGGGCAACCTCGATGAAGCGCTGCGCCTGCTGCGCCAGGCCTGGCAAGCGCGGCCCGATACCGAGATTGGCGCCCATCTGGGTGAAGTGCTGTGGGCGCGCGGTTTGCGTGATGAAGCTCGGCGCATCTGGCGTGAAGCACAGGCACGCGACGCTGCCAACGACGTGCTGCGTGAAGCCCTGCAGCGCCTGCGCGTGGATCTGTGACCGGGCAGCCTTCCCGGCGCCGGCTTGCGCTGGTACGTGTCGGCTGCGCCTTGTGGCCCGCCGTGGCGCTGCTGCAGGCTTGCAGTGCACTGCCCAGCCGCGACGGTGACGACGGATGGACACAGGGCCGCCTGCTGCTGCGTGTGGACGCCAGCCCAGAGCGGTCTGCACAAAGCGTGACCGCTGCTTTTGAGTTGCGCGGCGACAGCCACAGCGGTGAACTTCGGCTGTTGTCGCCACTGGGCACCAGGCTGGCGACGGCGCTGTGGTCACCACAGCGAGCACACCTGGCAACGCCTGAAGGCGAACAGTCCTACGCCAGCCTGGACGATCTGTCGCGCCAGGCCCTGGGCGAATCGGTGCCGCTGGCGGCGCTGCCGGACTGGCTGGCCGGCCGCCCCTGGACCGGGGCTGCCCATCAGCTGCAGCCCCTGGGCTTCGAACAGCTGGGCTGGCTGGTGACGACCACAGGCCGCGCTGCAGGCTTGGTGGAGGCACGCCGGGCCGCACCACCTGCCGTGTTGCTGCGGGTCAGGTTGGAGCAACCAGCGTGAACGGTTGGCGAGGGCTGCCGCCGGCACGGTTGTGCGCCCCATGAGGCCGGGCCAATGAGCCCACAGGCTTTGCCGAGGGCGAAACCCCGCTTGGCGGGACCGGCCGCTGCCCCTGAGGTGCACCGGTGAGCTTACACGCCCTGTTCGACGTGCCGGCGCCGGCCAAGCTGAACCTGTTCCTGCACATCGTGGGCCGACGCGCTGACGGCTATCACCTGCTGGAATCGGTGTTTGCATTGATTGATTGGGCCGATACCCTGCACTTCGAGCGCCGCAACGACGGGCAACTGGCTCGCCACGACCTTGGCCCCGCGCTGCCCGCCGACGACCTGTGCCTGCGCGCAGCGCGCAGCCTGCAGGCCGCCAGTGGCTGCCCGTGGGGGGTTGATATCTCCATCAACAAACAAGTCCCCTGGGGCGCCGGCATGGGTGGCGGCAGTTCTGACGCCGCCAGCACGTTGTTGGCGCTGAATCAGCTGTGGGCATTGAACTGGCCAAGGCAAAGATTGGCGCAGCTGGGCCTGGCGCTGGGTGCCGATGTGCCGTTTTTTGTCGGCGGTGACAACGCCTTTGTGCAGGGTGTGGGCGAAAGGCTGACACCCTTGGCATTGCCAGTGGCCGCTTATGCCATCGTGAAACCACCCGCAGGCATCAACACCGGTGAGCTCTTCGCGCACCCGGCGCTCAGGCGCGACACCGGCCCCATCAGCGATGCTGCTATACTCTTGGGCTCACTGGAAAGCGGTGCAATGTTTGGCATGGGGCCCCAAAAGGGTAGCCGTCAAGCAAGCAGTGGCCCAGACTGGAAGAATGACTTGCAAGATGCAGCGCAAGCGTGCTGCCCCGAGGTGAAAGCCGCGGCAGGTTGGTTGCACAAGCGTTTCGGGAACAGCCGCATGACAGGATCTGGCAGTGCTGTTTTTTCCAGGCTTGATTGGATTTTCGAGCCTTCAGTTGAAAGTTCAGTTGCAAACTTAGTTGCAAGTTCAGTTGCAAGCTCAGTTGCAAGTTCAGATGTTTCACCCACGGCGACATTTCCAGCGCAAGATTTACCGCCGGGCTGGGTGGGCCGAATGTGCACGGGGTTGCAGCAACATCCCTTGCGGGATTGGGCCACCTGAAAAAGGTCCGGACTGGTTCTGAAGGGTGGTTTATATAGGTGGTGGCGATAAGTCAGCACCTGTGTAGGGGAGTCGCCAAGTTGGTCAAGGCATCGGATTTTGATTCCGACATGCGAGGGTTCGAGTCCTTCCTCCCCTGCCAAATTTCATCGCAAACCGACGGCATGGCCGCGGCAAGCGCCTGCTGCTTGGGCCGTAACCCAGGCGTTCGATGACAGCTTGGGCACTGGCCCGGGCGCGTAGAGCCGGAGAAGCCACCGTGCTGTTCAACACCGTGCTGTTCACCGGCAACGCCAACCCGGTGTTGGCGCAGGAGATTGCTACCGCACTGGGTGTCGAACTCGGGCAGGCCTCGGTGGGCCGCTTTTCTGACGGCGAAGTGACCGTCGAGATCAGGCAAAACGTGCGCGCCCGCGACGTGTTTGTGGTGCAACCCACCTGCAACCCCACCAGCGACAACCTGATGGAGTTGTTGCTGATGGTCGACGCGCTGAAGCGCGCCAGTGCACGCCGCATCACGGCGGTCATCCCGTACTTTGGCTACGCCAGGCAAGACCGCCGGCCGCGCAGTACGCGCGTGCCCATCAGCGCCAAAGTGGTGGCCAACCTGCTGGAAACCGTGGGTGTGGAGCGGGTGCTGACGATGGACTTGCATGCCGACCAGATCCAAGGGTTTTTCGACATTCCGGTGGACAACATCTACGCCAGCCCTGTGTTGCTGGCCGATGTGCAGAGCAACAAACACCCCAACCTGGTAGTCGTCTCGCCCGACGTGGGCGGTGTGGTGCGCGCACGCGCGCTGGCCAAGCAGTTGGACTGCGACCTGGCGATCATCGACAAGCGCCGACCCGTGGCCAATGTGTCTGAGGTGATGCATGTCATCGGCGAAATCGACGGCCGCACCTGCGTCATCATGGACGACATGATCGACACTGCAGGCACGCTGGTCAAGG
>JANNMQ010000701.1:0-2051 GCA_031398045.1 Rubrivivax sp. | reverse complement strand
ATCCACCGTCACCGCTTCATGGCCCATGTGCCAACAGTCGAAGTCGGTGACCATGCTCACCGAGCAGTAGCAGAGTTCGGCTTCGCGCGCGAGCTTGGCCTCGGGCATGTTGGTCATGCCGATGACGCTGGCGTTCCAGCTGCGGTACAGCTGGCTTTCTGCCAGCGTGCTGAACTGCGGCCCTTCCATCACCAGGTAGGTGCCGCCGCGCGCGTAGGGCACGCCCTGCTGCGCCAGGGTCGCCTGCACGTGGTCACCCAGGCGCGGGCACACCGGCTGCGCCATCGACACGTGCGCCACCATGCCCGTGCCGAAGAAGCTCTTGGCGCGCGCGAAGGTGCGGTCGATGAACTGGTCGACGATGACGAAGGTGCCAGGCGGCAGGTCGGCGCGCAGCCCGCCGACGGCCGACATCGACAGCACGTCGGTGGCGCCCAGCATCTTCAGCGCGGCGATGTTGGCGCGGTAGTTGACTTCGGACGGCGGGATGCGGTGGCCGCGACCGTGGCGGGGCAGGAAAGCGAGTTCGGCGTCGCCGTGAGCACCCGCCAGGCGGCCGCGGAAGATCTGGTCCGACGGCGCGCCCCACGGCGTGTCGACGGTCTCCCAGCGTGTGTCGCTCAGGCCCGGCAGGTCGTACAGGCCACTGCCACCGATGATGGCCAACAAGGGTCGGGTCACTGCAGAGGTGTCCTGGGTGATGTGAACTGAATGATGTGAAGTAAGTGATGTGAACTAGGTGATGCGCCGAGGTGCCATGGCAGCAACCGAGGCGTCGATCAATTGCGTCAGCACGGCGAGGTCGACATCGGCCAGCCGCTTGAGGTACAGGCAGACCTTGCCGGTCTTGTGCCTGCCCAGCCGCGCCAGCAGGTCGTGCTGCTGCTCGAAGCCAGGCATCAGGTACACCGTGAGGTCGTTCTTGCGCGGCGAGAAGGCGGCCACCGGCCAGTCGCCGGTGGTGCCGTTGGCGTACGGCTGACGGTAGGTGCCGAAGCCGACGATCGCGTCGCCCCACATGCACGCTCTCTGGCCGGTGGCCTTTTCCATCAGCTCGACCAGGGCCTGGCAGTCGGCCCGGCGCGTCGCGTCTTCGACGGCGGCGATGAAGTCCGGGACACTGGCCTTGGTCGGGACGGTCTTGGGGGAGGAAACAGCCACGGCGGCACCTGTTGGGCGATGGTCCGGCACGATGCTACGGCAACGCCGGCACCGCCAGCCACTGCGCCGCCTGCACCATGACCTGGCTCGGCGGCAGCGCCTTCAGCCGGTGGTCGGACCACAACTGCCGCCAGCGGCGGGCCCCGGGCAGCCCGTTGCGCAGGCCCAGCATGTGGCGCGAGGCGTGCGACCGGGGTACGCCCTGCGCCGCCAGGCCTTCCATGTAGTCGACGAAGGCCTGTTCGACGCCGTCGCGCGTCGGCCGGTCATGCTCGTCGCCGAAGAAGCGTGCGTCCCATGCCGCCATTGCAAAGGGCTCGTGGTACGCATGGCGGCCGATCATCACGCCGTCGACCTGCTGCAGGTGCATCGCGATCGCCTCGTCGTCATTGATGCCACCGTTGATGACGATGGTCAGCGCTGGGAAGTCGGCCTTCAGGCGGTGGGCCAGTTCGGGCCGCAGCGGCGGCAGCTCGCGGTTCTGCTTCGGGCTGATGCCATGCAGCCAGGCGTTGCGGGCATGCACGATGAAGACGTCGCAGCCGCCGCGCTCGGCTACCGTGCCGACGAAGTCGCGCACGAAGTCGTAGCTCTCGACGCGGTCGATGCCGATGCGGTGTTTCACCGTCACCGGCAGGTTGCAGGCGTCGCGCATGGCTGCCACGCAGTCGGCCACCAGTTGCGGTTCAGCCATCAAACACGCGCCGAACGACCCGCGCTGCACGCGTTCGCTGGGGCAGCCGCAGTTGAGGTTGATCTCGTCGTAGCCCCACTGCCGCGCCAGCCGGGCGCAGGCCGCAAGTTCGTGCGGCTCACTGCCGCCGAGTTGCAGCGCGACCGGGTGCTCGACCGCGTCGAAATCGAGGTGGCGAGGCACGTCGCCGTGCAGC
>JANNMQ010000702.1:0-1518 GCA_031398045.1 Rubrivivax sp. | reverse complement strand
AGCGCAACGAAAGTCCCGTGGTAGCGACCCGGCCAATCGATTGACGGCGGGCGCGTCGGCCTGCATCGTTTGCGGATCTCGCATTGGAGTCCGCACCATGAACCCGACCCGAATCCTCGAAGACCTTCGACGCCAGGTGCCATCCGACGCGCCCTTGGGCACGCGCTGGAAGATCAGCGCAGTCGTCGCCACGCCGGAAGGCACTCACCAGGTTGCCGCTGCCGCCCGCATCGATTCCCGGGGTCGGCGTCGCGAGCAGTTCTGGTGCGATGGGCTGCGCATGGAGCTGGCTGTGTGGTTGCGCCTGACCTGCGCAGAACGCGAGTGCCCGCATGCGAAACAGGTACGGGCGCAGTGGCTCGCCTTTCATCGTCGACCGGAGTCGGCGGTTCGATCCGGTCCACCGCTGGCGCAGCCTTTGATGCACGAGATCGCAGTGACGGTTGGCCGGCAGTCATTTACGGCTCGGCCGGCCCGTTTCCCCTGCTTCACCCCCTGCCCCAACCAGGCCCACCCACCGATCACCATCGACAAATCCGGCTTTGATCTGTTCGACGACAGCGGCTGCCTGGGCGGCGGTGCGGTCGAGTCCCACGGGGTGCGGCGGCCACGCATTCCCACCGTGGATGCTGCCGAGGCCTATCTGCTGGCCCGGCACCTGGAAACCCTGGCGGTTCTGTGCAGCGCCAGCGATGACTCGCGCCGCCGATCCGGCCCGACGACCGAGTCCGATTGACGCGGCACCGCTGGCGATTCCAACCGGCGGCCGCTCTTTCAGTGCGAGCCGCCACCCGAGGATGCAGGCGGCCAACCCTGCAAGACCGCACCCAGCATCAGGCCGCGCGCTGCCAGCGCATCCTTGATCTCGTTCAGGCTTTTGCGACCAAGATTGGGCGTGCGCAGCAATTGGGTGTCGGTATGCCGGATCAGATCACCGATGAGCAGGATGTTCTCGGCCCTCAGACAGTTGGCGGAGCGCACAGTCAGATCCAGCTCATCGACCGGTCGCATCAGACCGGCCTGCTCCATGTCACGCACGTGTGCATCAGGCGCGGTGTCGACGGACCGGGCCTCGTCACCGCCCTTGCCGCCGTTGAGCAACGGATCCAGTTGCACCGAAAGCAGCCGAGCGCCTTGGCGTAACGCCTCGTCGGGGCTGATCGACCCGTCGGTCTCGATGTCCAGCAGCAGCCGGTCGAGGTCGGTGCGATGTCCGACGCGGGCGCTTTCGACAGCGAAGTTCACACGCCGGACGGGAGAGAACGATGCATCGAGCCGGAGGCACGAACCCCGGTGCGGTCGCACCCCCGGATCGCCGTGCAGCCGTCCGGGCCGGTAACCGCGACCCGTCTCGATCCTGATCGACAGGTCCAACTGTCCAGGAGCTGAAAGGCAAGCGAGAACGTGGTCCGGGTTGAGCACCTGCACCGCGCCAGGCCCGAGGATGTCCCCGGCAAGTACTAGCCCGGCGCGTTGGACGCGCAGCGTCAATACCGCCGCTTCACGATCCGTCATGCG
>JANNMQ010000642.1:0-5036 GCA_031398045.1 Rubrivivax sp. | reverse complement strand
GCTCATGGGGGCTCCGCAGCAGTGGGTTGGGCTTGTTGAGGGGGGGGTTGATCAGCAATGGGTGCACGGGGACAGGGCAACCACCTCACAGTTGGCGCCTTCAGTGGCCTGGCAACAATGTGCGGTGAGGTAGTTGAGCAGCGCGTTCATCTGCTGCAGTGACGGGCGGTAGATCAGGTTGCGGCCCTCACGCTCTTGCGACACCATGCCGGCGTGCATCAGCTCTTTGAGGTGGAATGACAGCGTGGAAGGGGGCACGCCCAGCGTCAGTGCCAACGCGCCGGGCGTCAGGCCTTGCGGCCCGGCGCCGACCAAGGCGCGGAAGATGCGCAAGCGCATGCCCTGCGCCAGCGCAGCCAGCGAAACAACGGCCTGGTGCTCATCGATGGGCAGTGGTTGTGTGTGCACTTCGGGCATTAGAGGCTCTTTGCCGGTCAAGGAGTGGACAGCCGCGGTGCCGGTTGGCCCTGTGCCGGCAGTGCCAGCGTGACCAGCCAGCACACCGTCAACATGACCGCCGAGCCGACCAGCGAAAACAGCAGCCCACCCCACTGGTAAAGCAGGCCCGACAGCAGCGTGCCCATGAAGCGGCCCAGCGCATTGGCGGCGTAGTAAAAACCCACGTCTTCGGCGGCTTTTTCTGAACCCGCGTAGGCCAGCACCAGGTAGGAATGCACCGACGAGTTGATGGCAAAGGCAAAACCGAACAGGCCCAGCCCTGCAACCACCACCCACTGCAGGTTGGGCACCTGCATGGCCACCAGCACGGCCAGCACCATGGGCACCACAGCCAGCAGCGCCGACCACAGCCGTGCGGCGGGCACCTCGGCGCTCAGGCCGTCATCGCTGCGTGGCACGATGGCCGGCGCCATGGCTTGCACCACGCCGTAACCGATGGTCCATAACGCCACAAAGGCGCTGACCATCGTGAAGGTCCAGCCCGATGCGTACAAGAACACCGGCACGCCCACCACAAACCACACGTCGCGAGCGCCGAACAGGGCCACACGCGCCGCCGCAAGCAGGTTGATGCCCCGGTTCTTGGCGAACAATTCTTTCGCTGATTTCGATGCTTTGCTCTTGCCCATCAAGGGCGGCACAAAGCTGACCACACCCACAAACACCAACGCCAGCCCAGCGGCCATGGCCCACAGCGCGGCCTGGAAACCCAGCCCCTGCAGCAGCACGCCGCCGATGAAAAACCCCACGCCTTTCATCGCGTTTTTGCTGCCGGTGAAAAAGGCCACCCATTTAAACAACTGGCCCGAGGCCTCGCCGGCCGTGGCCTTGATGGCAGATTTGCTGGCCGTTTTGGTGAGGTCTTTTGCGACACCACAAATGCCCTGTGCGGCCACCACCCAGGCCACCGACAGCGCCGCCGACCATGCGGGCGACAACGCCGACATCAACAGAAAGCCGGTGATCTCGGTGGCCAGGCCCACCGTCAACATGCGTTTGATGCCGTAGCGCGTGGCCAGCCAGCCACCCACCAGGTTGGCCACCACACCCATCGCTTCGTACAACAAGAATAAAAATGCCAGCGTGAAAGGCGAATATCCCAGCCGGTAGAAGTGCAGCAGCACCAGCATGCGCAGCGCGCCGTCGCACAGCGTGAAGCCCCAGTAGGCAGCGGTGACGATGGCGTAGTTGCGGGTGCCCGTGTTCATGGTGCCAGTGCTGCGCTCAGAGACCCTGCTGTTCCATATGGCAGGCCAGGTCGACCATGCGGCAGGCGTAGCCCATCTCGTTGTCGTACCAGGCGTACACCTTCAGCATCGTGCCGTCAGTCACCAGGGTAGACAGCGCGTCGATGATGCTGCTGCGCGTGTCGCGCGCATAGTCGGCGCTGACCAGCGGCCGCTCTTCATAACCCAGGATGCCGGCCAGCGGCCCCCGTTGTGCCGCTTCGGCAAACAGGTGGTTCACTTCTGCCGCGGTGGTCTGGCGTTTCAATTCGAACACGCAGTCGGTGAGCGAGGCATTCAGCACCGGCGCACGCACCGCATGGCCGTTGAGTTTGCCCTTTAGCTCAGGGTAAATAAGCGCGATGGCGGTGGCACTGCCGGTGGTGGTGGGCGCCAGGCTGAGCATGGCGCTGCGGGCGCGGCGCAGGTCTTTGTGCGGCGCGTCGACCATCAGGTTGGTGTTGGTCGGGTCGTGGATGGTGGTGAGTTGGCCGTGGCGGATGCCGATGTTTTCATGCACCACTTTCACCACCGGCGCCAGGCAGTTGGTGGTGCAGGAAGCAGCCGTGACGATGCGGTGTTGGGCCGGGTCGTAGAGGGTGTGGTTGATGCCGACCACGATGTTCAGCACGTCGCCTGTTTTCACCGGTGCGGCCACGATGACGCGCTGGGCGCCGCGGTCCAGATGGCCCTGCAGTGTTTGTGGCGTCAAGAACTTGCCGGTGCATTCCAGCACCAGGTCCACGCCCAGGTCGCCCCAGGGAATCTGTGCCGCTGTGGTGTGTGAAGAGAAGCTGAGCTTGTGGTCGTTGATGTGGACGGCCGATTCACCTTGCGCTGCGATGTCAGCACGCCAGCGCCCCTGCACGCTGTCAAATTCCACCAGATGCGCAGTGGCTGCAGCGCCGCCCTTGATTTCATTCAGGTGCACCACGTCCAGGCGGTTGTTGGCGCGTGGGTCGTCGGCAGGGCGCTCGGCAGCGCCCATTGCAGCGCGCAATGCCAGCCGGCCGATGCGGCCCATTCCGTTGATGCCTACTCTCATGCCCCGTATCCCCTGTGCGCTGGATCGCAAAACCCGAAAACTTCAAACATTTCCAATTTGATGGAAATATAGAACGGGCCTGTGACAGTCTGGTGACAGGCCTTGGCTGCCTGCGCGGGGCTGTGTTTGCGCGTGGACAGTGACCGACTGCGAAGCCGCTGTTTACGGCCCAGGCGGCTGCGCAGGAACCAACTGTTGAAGTTCTTGCAGCAGCTGTTCTGCTGCCGGTGCGTCCTGCGCACGCAGCGCCTGTGCCAAGCGCAGCAGCGGCTCGTAAGCCGGCAAGAAGTCAGGGCTTAGGCGCAGCGCTGACAACAGCGGCTCACGCACCTGGTCCAGCATGCGGGCGGGGTTGGCCACGGGCTGCACACCGATGCCGGCGGCGATGTAGTGTCTGCGGGCCGCGAAGTAGGCGTTCAACCGCGACACGGTGGATGCGGGTGCCGACGGGGCCAGCAACTCGGCGGCCTGCACCTGCCACAGCGCCAGCAGTTGCAGCAGGCGTTCAGCCGGCGTGGCCTCGGGCTCGTAGGTGGCACGCGGCGCCCGATGGCTGACCACGGGGTGGTCGTCGGTGTTCAACGGTGCAGGGGCAGCAAAACGGGCCAGCGATGCGGGGCCGGCTATGAAGCTGCCCAGCAGCGCCCATTCGTTGCTCAGACCAAAGGTTCGCGGCGCCTGTGTCATGGCTGATTGGCGCAACCGCTGGCCCACCATGGCTGCGTCCAGCGGCGCTGGGTCACGCTGCGCCCACAGCCCCACCACCGGCGTTTGCAAGCTGTTGGTGGCCAGCAGCGCCGCACCCTGCGGATACACGGCCAGAAAACTGCGCACGATGCTGCGCAAGGTGGGCAGGTCCATCTGGTGCAAGGGCAGCCACTGGCAGAACACACCACCGGGCGCCAGGCGGTTGCGCACGGCAGCGAAGTGTTCCACCGTGTACAGCGCACCCGAACCGGCGCGCGCGGGGTGGAAGTTGTCGGAGATGATGACGTCCCAGGGCGCGCCCGCAGTGCGCACAAAGCGGCGTGCGTCAGCCACCTTCAGCTGCAGGTGCGGTGTGGTGGTGGTGTCTACCAACACACCGTTGAAGTGCTGCGACGCTTCCACCACTTCGGGCAGCAACTCCACCGCCAGCACCTGCAGCTTTGGGTCCAGCGCCGCCGCCTGCGCCGTCAAACCTGCGCCCAGGCCCAACAGCAGCGCACGCTGCGGCGCCGGGTGCAGCAGCAAGGGCAGCAGGGCCTGGCGCGCGTCGGCCAGCGCCGTGGTGTTGCTGCCTTCTTGCTGACGGTTGTTGATGCGCAGCAGCCGGCCCCCGGCCGGGTCTTGCACCACGCTGACGCTGCCCAAGGCGCCTTCGCGGTGGCTGACCACGCTGCCACCTTCGGGTTTGTCCACCAGCACCAGTGGCGGTGCGCTGGCCATCACCCCAATCAAGGCCGTCACACCCAGCCACTGCGCCGCGCCGCGCCGGGCAGTGGTGGCCAGTGCCAGCGCGCCGTAGCCGGCAACCACCGTCAACAGCGCGAACTTTAGCCCCAGGCCCACCAGCAGACCGGCACCAAAAACCAGCGGCGCCAACGCTGCGCCGGCGGTGTTCACAGCCAGGGTCGTGCCAAAGCGCAGGCCTTGTGCACGGGCCTCTTCGCAGAGGTGGCTGAACAAAGCGCCCATCACCAGCGTGGGCAGACCAAATGCCGCGGTGGCTAACAGCGCTTCGGTGGCCAACGCGGCGCCAAAGTGGCCGCCCAACAACAACGTGAAAAGGGCCTTGAACCAGGGTGCCATCCACAGCATGGCGCTGGACAGACCACAAGCCAGGCACAGGGCCGTCAACAAGCCTGCTGTGCGCTGCGATGCCTGCACACGCCAGCTGCCGGCCCACTGCGCCCAGGCTGCAGCGCCCAAGGCTGTGCCCGCCAGGTACACCGCCAGCAGTAGCGCAAAGGTGTAAACCGTGTTTTCGGCCACCTGGCTGAGCACACGAAACACCAGCACTTCATAGCCGATGCCCAGCAGCCCGGTCAGTGCCAACAGCGCCAAAAGTTGGGGTGGCGACAGGCTGCGTTGCGCCTGCACGCCGATTCGTGCGCCGATTTGCGAGCGGGTGGGCAGCAAAGGTGCAGCCATCCCTTGTTGCGGTAACGCCTTGTGCGAGAACAGCAGCAAAACGGCCGCCGCGCAAGCCGCATTCAGCAGCGCACACACCAGCGCTGTGGCGGTCAGGCCCCACGCGGGCACCCACCAGAAAGCGGCTGCCAGCACACCCACCACACCGCCCAGCGTGTTGGCGGCATACAGCG
>JANNMQ010000626.1:0-3098 GCA_031398045.1 Rubrivivax sp. | reverse complement strand
CGGCTTTAACGAAACTCCATTTGCCTTGCCAATCCTGCACAGCCAGCCCAAGCCTGCGCAGGAGGAGGCGGCCGCCGGCGGCGAAGGCATTTACAGCGTGTCGGACGCGGGGAAACAGGTGATCGATGCGGCGCTTTTCGGCGAAGACGACCTGTTGATTTTGTTCAGTTTCGCGCGCGCGTATTTCATGGTCGACATGGGTATTCCGTCGGCGTACGTGCAGTTCTTGCGCAGCCTGATGCCGCGCATGCCGCGTGCCGAAATTTACAACGCGCTCGGACTGGCCAAGCAGGGCAAGACGCTTTTTTACCGTGATTTTCTGCAGCACCTGCGGCATTCCACTGACAAGTTCCGCATCGCGCCCGGCATCAAGGGCATGGTGATGCTGGTCTTCGATCTGCCGTCGTTTCCGTATGTGTTCAAGGTCATCAAAGACTTCTATCCGCCGCAAAAAGACACCACGCGCGAGCAGATCAAGGCCAAGTATTTGCTGGTCAAGCAGCACGACCGCGTGGGCCGCATGGCCGACACGCTGGAGTACAGCAACGTGGCTTTTCCGCGCCAACGTTTTGAGCGGCAGTTGGTCGACGAGATCAAACACTTCTGCCCCAGCCTGCTGGAAGAAGACGGTGACAAGCTGGTCATCAAACACCTGTACATCGAACGCCGCATGATCCCGCTGAACATCCATCTGCAAGAGTCAGATGCCGAGCAGCTGGCGCATGCGGTGGTGGAATACGGCAACGCCATCAAAGACCTGGTGGCGGCCAATATCTTCCCGGGCGACATGCTGTGGAAAAACTTTGGCGTCACGCGGCATGGCAAGGTGGTGTTCTATGACTATGACGAGATTGAATACCTCACCGACTGCAACTTCCGCCGCGTGCCCCAGCCGCGCAACGAAGAAGAAGAAATGAGCAGCGAGATTTGGTACACGGTGAACAAGGGCGATGTGTTCCCCGAAACCTTCGGCCCCTTTTTGCTGGGCAACCCGGCCGTGCGCCAGGTTTTCATGGCGCACCACGCCGATTTGCTGGACGCTGCCTTCTGGCAAAGCCACAAAGAACGCATCCTGGCTGGCCACGTGCACGACGTGTTCCCTTATGAACCTTCCAAGCGCTTCTCGCTGGGTGAACGTGCTTGAACGACGCTTTATCGACATCTGAGCAACACCGCTTGCCCTGCACGCCCTTGCAGCCATGAACCTGCCCGAACTGCTGGAACTGGCCAGTTATGTGGTCACCGTGGTGGGCCTGCCGTTTGCCATCTGGGTTTTCATCAAACAAGAACGCGCCGAGCGCGAAAACGAAGAAGAGGCCGCTTACCTGCACCTGGCCGATGCCTACAACGACTTTCTGAAAGTGGTGCTGGCACACAGCGACCTGCAGCTGCGCACCACCAGCGCGCTGCCCAACCCGACGCCGGAACAGAACGAACGCATGCTGGTGATCTTCGACATGTTGATCAGCCTGTTCGAGCGTGCTTACCTGGTGGCCTGGAAACCAGAGATGACCAGCACCGAGCAACGGCGCTGGAACTCGTGGGACGACTACATGCACGAGTGGTGCCAGCGCGAAGACTTCCAGCAGAGCCTGCCCTTGCTGCTGCGTGGCGAAGACCCCGCGTTCCAGCGCTACATCCAGCGTGTGGCCGAACAAGAGCGGGGTGAGCCGGTGTTGGTGCGCGGCCAGCCTTTTGGGGGCACGTGACAACTGGCGTGCGCAGCACGCGGCCGTCGGTAGCCTTCAGGGTTTAGTGGCAGCATCGTGACCATGATCGACGCCGTCATTCTCTTTTTCCTGCTGGGTGTTTTTGCCCGCATCGCCAAGTCTGATTTGCGGCTGCCTGAAGCGCTGTACGAAACCCTGTCGATTTACCTGTTGCTGGCCATCGGCCTGAAAGGGGGCATCGAGCTCAGCAAGCAGCCCCTGGCCACGTTGGCGCCCCAGGTGGCGGCCGTGGTGGTGTTGGGTTTTGCCATTCCTTTTGCACTGTTTCCGTTGTTAAGGTTCATGCGGCTGAATGCTGCCGACAGCGCTTCCATGGCTGCGCACTATGGCTCGGTCAGCGTGGTCACCTTTGCGGTGGTGACGGCGGCCCTTGCGCAACAGGGCATCACGTTTGAAAGCCACGCCGCGCTGTGGGTGGCGGTGATGGAAGCACCAGGGCTGGTGGCCGGCATCATGCTTGCGCGTTGGTCGATGAAGGATGAAGCGGCCGAGCGCAAGGCGCTGCGCTGGGGTGCCATGGCCCACGATGTGTTTCTGGGTAAAAGCGTGCTCTTGCTGATGGGTGGTCTGGCCATTGGGGCTGTGTCTGGCGAAGTGGGCACCGCGCCCATCAAGGCGGTTTTCATCGATCCTTTCAAGGGCGTGTTGGCGCTGTTCCTGCTGGAATTGGGCCTGGTGGCCGGTGGCCGCTTGTCTGAACTGCGCCGCTTTGGCGCCAAGGTGGTGGTGCTGGGGGTGACGCTGCCGCCCCTGCTGGCGCTGGCAGGGGCAGCGGTGGGTGTGGCGCTGCAGCTCAGCACGGG
This sequence comes from Rubrivivax sp., assembly GCA_031398045.1. Taxonomy (GTDB): domain Bacteria; phylum Pseudomonadota; class Gammaproteobacteria; order Burkholderiales; family Burkholderiaceae_C; genus Rubrivivax. The sequence continues at coordinate 565 of JANNMQ010000626.1, read as the reverse complement.
CGGCGTGGCCATCGTGGCCACGCTGGCCGCCAGTGCCAGCTACATTGCTGCACCGACGGCCATGCGCATTGCCGTTCCGCAGGCCAACGCAGCGCTGTCGATCACCGCAGCGCTGGGCATCACTTTCCCATTCAACCTGGTTGTCGGCATCCCGCTGTACATCCGTTTGGCCCAGGCGTGGACAACATGAGCCATTTCCCGAAAAAACTGCTCGTCATCATGGCCGAAGCCGCCCTTGAAAAGACATTGGTGCAGGACGTGAAGCGGCTTGGTGCTCAGGGTTACACGGTCTATGACGTGCGCGGCGCAGGTGCTGCGGGCGAACGCGAAGGCGCCTGGGAAGCTGACCGCACCATCGAGATGAAAGTCATCTGCGATGCCGAAGTGGCCGACCGCATCGCCCAGTTTGTGCTGGCCAGTTACGGCGCTGACTATGGCTTGTCGATGTTTCTTGCAGATGTCTCCGTGCTGCGCCCCGGCAAGTTTTAGCCGCAGCCAAGCTGCTGCAACCCATCTGCCTACAAGGAAACGCCATGAACCCCAACCCGGCCTGGAAACACGATGG
>JANNMQ010000697.1:0-1896 GCA_031398045.1 Rubrivivax sp. | reverse complement strand
CGGCATCCCGCGCGACGTCACACTCCTGTCGCTGTTGCCGTCCCACGAGCCTGCGCCATCGTGCGTGTGGCCGCCGAAGATGGCGTCGATGCCGCGCACGCGGCTGGCCAGCTTCAGGTCCACATCCATGCCGTTGTGGCTGAGCAAGACGACGATTTGTGCGCCTTTGCTGCGCGCTTCATCCACCGTCTTCTGCATGTTTTCGTCCTGGATGCCAAACTCCCAGTCGGCCACCAGGTAGCGCGGGTTGGCAATGGGCGTGTACGGGAAGGCCTGGCCAATGATGGCTACCTTCACACCGTTCATGTCTTTCATTATGTAGGGCTTGAAGACGGGGTCACCGAAGTCGTTGGTCTTCACGTTCTGGGCCAGAAAGTCAATCTGACCCTTGAAGTCACCTTCAACAATTTCTTTCACGCGCTTCATGCCGTAGGTGAATTCCCAGTGGCCCGTCATCACGTCCACGCCCAGCAACTTGCAGGCGTCGACCATGTCTTGCGCGTTGGTCCACAGGCTGGTGGCGCTGCCTTGCCAGGTGTCGCCGCCGTCCAGCAGCAGCGCGCCGGGGCGGGTGGCTTTCATGCGTTTGACCAGCGTAGCCAGGTGCGCAAAACCGCCCACCTTGCCGTAGCGGCGTGCGGCACGCTCGAAGTCCAGGTAGGTGTAGGCATGCGCCAGCGGTGTGCCCGGCCGTACGCCGGCAGCCTTCAACAGATGTTCACCCACCAGATGCGGCAATTGGCCCCGCATGCTGCCCAGGCCCAGGTTGACACTGGGCTCACGAAAGTGGATGGGCAGCAGCTGCGCGTGGCAGTCGGTCATGTGCAGGAAGCTCACGAAACCTGCGCCCGTGCCCAGCGGGGGCAGGTCGTACAAGCCTTGTTCGGCGGTGGCTGCGTCGGCTTGCTCATAACGTGCCAGCCCCATGCCGGCCACCGATGCGGCAGCCAGCACCTGCATGAATTCGCGCTTACTCAGGCTCATGATTCAGTCGTCGCTTATGTTTAGATGCCAAAAAAGCCCGGCGGCGCCGGGCTGTTGTGGACTTACTGGTTAACCGGTGAACGGGGGTCCAGCAGCAAGGCCATCACATGCGCCATCTGCTTTTCATCCAGCAGGCCCAGGTGGCCGAAACGTGGCATGTTGGAGCAGGCGCTGTAGCTTTTGCTGTTGTAGATCTTGGTCCAGGTGTACTCGAGGATGGGCTGCGCGGTGGGGGCCAGCACGTCTTGCACGCCGCGGTTTTTGCCGTAGTTGTAGAGGCTGGGGCCGATGGTGCCGTAGGAAATTTCTTCCTTGCTGATCTGGTGGCAGTTGTAGCAGCTGCCGCCGTTGTCCTTGGCTGCGGTGCTGGTGTCGGTCCAGGTCATGCCACGGCCGTTCTGCGCGATCTTCTCGCCTTCGCGCCAGTCGCCGATGTACTGGCCGCCCGAGGGCCACTTCACGCTGGCCCTGGCCTGTGCCGTCACCTGGTCGGCCACGGTTTCGCTGGGCGGCTGGTCAGAAGAACAGGCCGACTGGCCCAGGTCTTGATTGACGCGGTCGATCTTGGCAATGCCCTGGTCGCGAAACCCGGCCTTGATGACGGCCAGCGCCTCTTTGTCCAGCTCGGTGGCGCTGGGCAGCGCGGCGCAGCCAACCAGCAGCAGCGCGGACAGTGAGGTTGCGGCGGGGATGAAAGCTTTTTTCTTCATGGTGTGCGGTTGGGCTGGTTCAGCGCTTGATGGCCGGTGCGATGGACTCAGCGCCCTTGGCGTTCACACCCATGTAGGTGCCCAGCGCGATCGTCACGTCAGAGCCGAAGCCGGGGAAGGGAAAGCGCTGCTGGCGGAAGCAGTCGTTCAGACGCAGCTGCATGCTCCACATTTGCCCGTTGCTGACGCGGTAGGCCGGCCA
>JANNMQ010000547.1:0-2236 GCA_031398045.1 Rubrivivax sp. | reverse complement strand
GAATTGGGGTACGAGCCGGACGTGACGTTCGCCGAAGGGCTGCGGCGAACCGTGGCGTGGGCACGCGGCTAGCGTCGTATCGAGACCGTGTTCACGGCGCTGGCGCTGCACCACCAGGTGTCGCCGCCCACCATCAACATCTTCAACCAGGACCCGGAGTGCGACCTGGACTACTGCGCCAATGAAGCGCGGGGCATGTTGATCGACGTGGCGGTGAAAAACAATTTCGGCTTTGGTGGCACCAACGGCACCCTGGTTTTTAAGCGCTGCTAACTTTCGTGATGCGGGGCAGCGGCTCCGATCATGGAAGACGGCCTCGTGAATGCGCTGGTGTCACGCTGCACCTGACACTTGGTGAAGCATGCACAGTGCCCCGGCAGTGACGGTAAGGTGCACCGGCGGCCTGTTGTGGCGCAGCGGTCATTGGTTGCTGCCCGCTGTGGCTGCTGCCGCCTTTACGGGCTGGGCATCCTTGCACGTCATCTTTGATCACGGATGGCACGGAGGCTGGGCTGTGGTGCCTGCAGCGACTGCTTTTGCCGTGGCTGTGGTTTGGGCCCAGCGCCAGCTTCCGCGGCCTGCTCAGCTGGTCTGGGACGGGGCACAGTGGACCTGCGAAGGCCTGCCTGTGAGGCCGCAGGTCATGATGGACAGTGGTGTGTCATGGATGCTGCTGCGGCTGTGGCCCATCCGCACCGGCGAAGTTGTGGGCGTGCGTGAGCTGGCTAGGCCGGCCGGTCCCGTGCCAACCTGGCTGGCGGTGCACCAGCGCGATGCCGGCACTGCCTGGCCCGCATTTCGCACTGCGGTATATTGCCCACCCCCTTACCCTGCCCCTCGCGGCAGCACGCACCCACCGCCCTGAATGCAAGATGCCGACGCCGATGCGCTGCTGGTTGAACGTGTCAAACAAGGTGACAAGCGGGCCTTCGAGATGCTGGTCGTCAAGTACCAGCGGCGTGTGTTGCGATTGATCTCGCGCATGGTGCGCGACAGCGAGCTGGTGCAAGACATTGCACAAGAGACCTTCATCAAGGCCTATCGCGCACTGCCTCAGTTCCGCGGCGAAAGCGCTTTTTACACCTGGCTTTACCGAATTGCAGTCAACACTTCGCGCAAGGCCTTGTTGGACCTGAAGCGCGACCCTTTGGTTTTGGCTGCTGCTGGTGCACAAGATTCAGAGATTGAGGAAACTTATCGCGCCGAAAGTGAACCAAGCCACGGTGAGACCCCAGAAGGGCTGCTGGCCAGCAAAGAAATTGCAGCTGCAGTGAACGTAGCCATGGCGGCACTTTCAGAAGACCTGCGTCAAGCCATCACGCTGCGCGAGATTGAAGGCCTGAGTTACGAAGCGATTGCCGAGATGATGAATTGCCCCATAGGCACCGTGCGCTCTCGCATCTTCCGCGCCCGCGAAGCCATCGCCGCACGCTTGCGGCCCTTGCTGGATACACGCGATGGACAGCGCTGGTGATGTCTTGTTTCCCTTTGCCAGTTCCCTTTTTTGTTTGAACCTGAACGGCCCTTTCGATGACCACCGCAGCTCCACCACCTGAACCGCAGCCACCCACCTTGGCGCATCGCCAACAGATGTCGTCCCTGCTCGATGGCGACTGGGGGGGTATGCCGGGCGGCGGTGCTGGCAGTGCACTCCGGGCTTGGCGCGATGACACCGACACCCGCCAGGCCTGGCATGTTTACCAGCTGATCGGGGACGTGATGCGCTCTGACGATCTGGCCCGCCCTGCGGCGCAAGAACTGGCCTTTCTCAGCCAGTTGCGCGACCGCCTGGAGACTGAGCCTGTTCATCTGCGGCCTGCAACGGCATCGGCCCCTGGGTCGCCGGTTTCTGCGGTGACACAGGGCGCCACTTCGGTGCGGCTGCTGGGGCGCTGGCAAGCCGGTGCCGCGCTGGCGGCCAGCGTGGCGGTGCTTGCGGTGACCCTGCTGGTCAGCAGGGTCGGTGGTTTGGCGCCTGGCAATGGCGAGCCAACGCTGGCCAGCCATCGTGCAGGGCCCGTGGCCAACAGCGGCAGCTCGGGTGTGGTGGTGGGTGCTGTTCCTGTGGCGGTTGTCAACAGCGGTGGTGTTCTGCGCGACCCCCGCCTTGACGAATTCCTGCGCTTGCACCAGATGGCGCGTGGTGGCCTGCCTGTGGGGGGGCCGGGCGGCACGCTGCAACGCGCTGACCTGCAGATGTCGGCAGAGGCTGGGCGCTGAGTGTGGCTGCAGGCAG
>JANNMQ010000546.1:0-1584 GCA_031398045.1 Rubrivivax sp. | reverse complement strand
CGGTGCGTGCGGTGTTGGGCCCCTACGCCGACCGCTTCGACGTCTGTGCGGCGCAGCACAACGCGTTTCAGTCGCTGGCCTTCGCCTGGGACAAAACGCTGTCCAGCGCCCCGGGCGTGTTCATCACGCACACGGCGCTGTCGGTGCTGGACCCACCCGCCCACCCGGCCGCCTTCCGCCGCGTGCGCCCCGGCCTGGCCCTGCAGCTGAACGTGACTGGCGCGCTGGTGACCTTCATGAACGTGCACCTGAAGGCAGGCTGCGCCAGCGCCACCCACCGCAACCCGCGCTTCCCAGCCCGTCTGCTGACCGACGCGGTCGAATCGTGTGAAGTGTTCAACCGCCAGGTGCCCATCCTGGAAGACTGGGTCGAGGCCGTCGCGGCCCAGTCGCCCCGCTTCGTGCTGCTGGGTGACTTCAACCGCCGTATCGATGAAGAGGCTGAACTGGCCATAGGCAAGGACCAGGTGCGTGCCGACGGCACCGACCCGGCCAGCCGTGCGGTGGTGGCTGCCGATGGCCGCGTCACCACGCGTTACCTGTGGCCCGAGATCGCCGACGGCGCGCCGGCGCTGTTCCGGCTGCCGCTGGTGGCCACCGACCCCGGCTGCAAGGGCTTCGTGGGGCTTGATCACATCGTGGTCAGCGGCGCCGTGCATGCGGCGATGGACAAGCTTGCGCCGGCCGACAGCGGCGCACGCAAGTCCCCGGTGCTGGGCCGTGCGGGGCAGCTCATCGAGACCAGCGACCACTGCCCGCAGATCGCTCGCCTGCTGCTTTGAGCGTCACGCACGCCCGGCGCTCCCACACCGCCCATGCAAGCCAGCGACATCATCCGCACCAAGCGTGACGGCGGCGTGCTCAGCACCCCGCAGCTGCAGGCGTTTGCGGCGGGCCTCAGCGATGGCCAGTGGTCAGACAGCCAGGCCGCGGCGCTGGCCATGGCCATCCTGTGGCGTGGCATGGACACCGCCGAGACGGTGGCGCTGACCGCTGCCATGACACACAGCGGTGAGGTGCTGCAATGGGCCGATGCGGGTCTGAACGGGCCCATCCTGGACAAACATTCCACCGGCGGCGTGGGCGACAAGGTGAGCCTGCTGCTGGCGCCCATCGTCGCGGCTTGCGGTGGCGTGGTGCCGATGATCAGCGGCCGCGGCCTGGGCCACACGGGTGGCACGCTGGACAAGCTGGAGGCGCTGCCCGGGTACACCGTCGACGTGCCGCCGGCACGGCTGCTGGCCACGCTGCGCACGGCCGGCTGCGCCATCGTCGGCGCCAGTGCCAACCTGGCGCCGGCCGACCGGCGGCTGTACGCCATCCGCGACGTCACGGCCACGGTGGAAAGCCTGCCGCTCATCACCGCCAGCATCCTGAGCAAAAAGCTGGCGGCCGGCCTGCAGGGCCTGGTGCTGGACGTGAAAGTGGGCAGTGGCGCTTTCATGGAAACACCGGCGCAGGCGCAGGCCCTGGCACGCAGCCTGGTGGACGTGGCCCGCGGTGCCGGGCTGCCGGCGCGCGCGCTCATCTCTGACATGAACCAGGTACTGGGCTGGACGGCCGGCAATGCGCTGGAAGTGCAGG
>JANNMQ010000498.1:0-2413 GCA_031398045.1 Rubrivivax sp. | reverse complement strand
CCATCTACCGCATCACTTATGGCCGGTAAGCGCGAGCAACACGGCAGGCTTTACCCGCGCCGGCCCGCAGGTTTGGCGGCGGCGGTGGCGGTGAAGGCTCTGGTGGCCGTGCTGTCCGGGTTTGCGGTGGCAGCGGCCTGGGCACAACCCAAGCCTGAAACGGTGGCAGCCTGCGTGGCCTGCCACGGCCCGGCCGGCAATTCCGCGCAGGCCACCATGCCGTCCATCGCCGCGCAGCCGCGCACATTCTTAGAAAACCAGTTGGTGCTGATACGCGAAGGTCTGCGGGATGTGCCGACGATGAAGGCAGTGATGGGCGGCCTGGACGATGCCGAGATCGTTGCGCTGGCCAAGCACTTTTCAACCCAAGCCGCTGTGCAGTCAGCCGGCGCGGTGCAAGCAGACAAAGCGCGCGCAGGTGCTGAGCTGTCGCGCCGCGCGCTGTGCGGCGGCTGTCACTTGCCGGGTTATGTCGGCCAAAACCAGGTGCCACGTCTGGCCGGCCAGCAAGAGGCGTATCTGCTGACCACGCTGAAGATGTACCGTGACAACCCGGCGCCAGGCCGCGACACCCTGATGTCGGCACCGCTGCAGGGCATGAAAGACGTGGACCTGGAAAACCTGGCGCACCATCTGGCGCACCAGGGCAGGTAGTCCGCGCTTGCGTCCTGCTGGCGCATGCGGCGTGCAGCTTACTTGGCAAACACCAATGTCAGCGGGTCATCGCCCATGGCGTGCTGCACCTGCGCGTTGTCGAAGGCCGCAAAGCCGAACAGGTAGCGCCCTGACAGGTTGTCGAACTGCACGTCGAACTTGCTGCCGGTGACCAGCTTGCGCGCTACCACCGAGGTGTGCGTGCCGTTGTTCCAGTTCACGCTGACGCGCACGTCAGCGCGGTCGCCCTGCAGCTGGTTCGCGATGTAGGACGCCACTTCGTCGCCGGCCTTGAATCGGTTGTCGTCGAAAGGCACCTGATCGCCGGCTTTGATGTAGAAGGTGCCGCCGCCGTTGCCGGGCTTGCCGTCACGGTTCATGAAGGCCGGCTTGCCACCCACCAAGGCCACGTTGACGTAATCACCGCCAGGCGTACCCGGGTCGCCCTTGCGGCCAGCGTTGGGGCTGGTCTTGGCGTCGTAGCGCGTGTGGTCGGTGTACTGGTCGTCGACAAAACCCCAGGGTGCCGTGCGGCTGCCCTTCATGTGCCACATGTCCAACACCTCACCTTCGCTGCGGGTGTACTTGTTGCCGTACGGCTTGCCTTCGCCGACGTGACAGGCCACCGCACAGCCCTTGGTCTCGAAGTTCTTCACCGAGTTGCCCACCGGCCACAACATGGCCCACTTGTCTTCGTAGTAGACGTTGTCGTCACCGCCCTTGTTCTGCGGGTCGACCAGTTTCTTCCAGCTGCCGTCGGCCTGTTTCTGATACGGGCCGCGGCGCAGCGAGTGCGTGGGGTCGGCGTACTGCACCAGGAAGTACACCGTGTCGCCGTGGTAGGCGGCCTTCAGCGTGGCCGTGGTCTCGCCTTTGCCGCCGGCGAAGTTGACACCGCCCGACAACGGCACCGTGAGCGATCTGGCCTGGGCCCACACGGGGTCGGCCGCGCCCGCTGCCAGCACGGGCGCCTGTGCCGCCTTCAGTGCCACCAGCGTGTGGGCAGGCGTGTTGTCTTGCAACGCTGCACAACCCGCCAAGACCAGGCCTGCAGCCAGGCCGAGGGCAGTGAGTTGAGAAATGCGGTCCATGGTGGTGCTCCCTTTGTGGAGTGGGCTGGAAAAGCGTTGGCGGACGCTTGCCGGCCCGTTGGACCTGAAAGCTGCCACCTGACTTCACCATGATGTTCTTCACCCGCCGAACGGCCTTGATCTGCATCAGCTTTGCAGATCCGGCGCCCGACGTCGACCACTATCGGGCGTCGTTCAGCTTCCAGTCGTAGTCCAGGAAGGCGATGTCCAGGCCTCCGGCCTTGATGCGTTCGCGGTCGGCCGGCGCGTCGGCCCGCTGGTTGGCGTACCGTGCTGCAAAAGCCGGCAGGCTGTTGATGCCCTTGTAGCCCGATTTAAAGTCGACGCCGTACCAGTCGAAGATTTTGCTCAGTTGCAGCTTGCCGTCGGCATAACGGTTGCGGCTGCGGTCGCTCATGAAGCGCAGCGTCTGTTCGTCGAGCTGCGCCTCCAGCCGGTCGGCCACGAAGGCCTCTTCGCGCAGCATCGGGCAGCCGATGCTGGCGCAATTGACGGCAAAGTGGATGCGCGGGTCGTCATACCGACCCTTGGCGCGCAGGGTGTCGTGTTCGATGTTGTCCAGCGACATCTCGGTGCCCAGCAGCTTGATGAATTTGGGCTTCCAAGGGTTGGCCAGCAACGTGCCCAGGTCGCGGATGGAGGCCAGCTTCGGATAGCGCGTCAGGATC
>JANNMQ010000491.1:0-4203 GCA_031398045.1 Rubrivivax sp. | reverse complement strand
GCGCGACTCGGCTGGCTGCACCGGTGCAGCGGGGGGGGGACGACGGCTTCGCGCCGGTCCAACGGTCCCGCGAGTGAGCAAACCCATGACCCAAACCCAACCTCAGGAGGCCATCGTGACCACCAGACGCAGCTTCATTCAGATCCTGCCCGCAGCTGGGGTACTTCTCGTGGTCAGCCGCGCCCACGCGCAGGATATGCTGGACGAGAAGGATGTGACCGCCGCCAGCCTGGGCTATGTGGCCGATGCCACAAAGGCCAACAAGGCCAAGTACGTCACCTACGCCGCGGGTCAGCAGTGCAGCGCCTGCGCTCTATTCCAGGGCAAGGCGGGTGCGGCGGCTGGCCCTTGCCCGGTCTTCGCCGGCAAGCAGGTAATGGCCAAGGGCTGGTGCAGCGCCTTTACGAAGAGATCCTGATTGCGCCCCAGGGCAGGAATCCAATGCACTGTTTTCGCAGAGTGCCAGTATCACGACGGTGCCGTGCACCAGCTGCTGAGGATAGGAATATCAAGGCTCTGTCTGCGTTCGCTGATGACGCGCCTATGCGCCGACCGCCAGGGTCAACAGGGAGGTCGGTTTCGCGGCGCTTCGAGCGTTCCGGTCTAAGGCCCGGAACCAGCCGAAGTAGTTGGGCAGGTATGAGGTGGCCACGCCCTTCAAGCGGCGCATCCACTCCCTGACGCGGCTGTGGTGCGCGTTCACGTTCTGGATGTGCCAGGCACCGCGCACGCGTTGGCCACTTTGCACGTCCACGGCGTGGTGCTCCAGGCCCAGCGCCTTGGCCACAGCCGCCAGGAAGTTGCTGCCGTCAGTGCACAGCACGGCGTCGTGCGCCACGGCGATGCGCAGCACCTGGCTCACGCTAGCCTCACTGGCCACTTCCAGCACGCTGTCGGTGGTCTAACCCGCGCGGTTGCGCACCACCAGGATCGGAACTTGCTCGCGCGAGAGGCCACGCGGGCGCGCCTTGCCGCCACGGTGGCGCGTGGCCCGGCCCTCTCTCGTCACCGCTTGGCGCTGCCCCTTGAACGAGTGCAGCACATAGGTCTCGTCAGCCTCAGCCACCCCGGCCAGTGCCTGCTCCTTGACATCGCGGGGCAGCGTCAGAAAGCGATGCCGCCAGCGAGACGACGTCGTTCGCTGCACACCCATTTGCCTGGCGGCCTTGCGTACGCTCAGGCCATGATCCACCGCTTGGGCCTGCAGGCCACATGTCGCGATGACGCAGCCGCGCCAGCTGCCTGCCCGTCAGGGCGTTGAAAGTCACCCCGCAGGCTTGGCACTTGTATCGCTGCAGGCCGCCGGCCTGCCCGTTGCGCACCACCTTCTCGGCGAGGCACCTCGGGCAACTGCGCTTCGGACCCACTTGGGCCTGAACAAGTTCGAGTGCTTCGCAGTGCACGCTGCTGCTCGCTAGCGACGCCACCGAGGCTTTCGCGCTGAGTCGGCGTCAATGGCTCGGTCATCACCATCAGACTCTTCATCCCTCGGGCTCAAAAACCTGGCTCCTGCGCCCGAAACCCTCGGGCCGTGCCAACTGTCTCTCGTCTACCTGGTTCACCAAGTGAGCCTGTCACTACGCAACGCGAACAGAGCCTTGGAAAATCTACTCTCAGCCCAGAGACACCGACTCTCAGCGTGTCCTCGCCTACGCGAGCCTCGAAGGCCATGCCGGTGCCGCACAGTGGGCGGTGGGTGATCACGACGGTGCGCTCGCCGAGGCGGTCGTTGACCACCTCGTGCCAGTTGTGTTTGTGCACCGGGTAGGCTCGGGTGATGCCGTCCAGCGCCACGCCGAGCACACTGTCGCCGTCGGCTAGGTGGGCCTGCGCCGTGCTCGTCAAATTCGGCCGGTCGATCGTCGGGATGCCGTCCTTCAGCGGGCCGCCGCGCTGGATGGCCAGCGACGAGATGCTCGAGTTCAACACGTCGAAGCCGTTGAAGGGTGCGATGTCCGATTCGGTGGCATGCGCCGACGCGTTGCCCGCGGCCAGGGCCAGAGCCCGCAGCATCGCCGAAGCCCGGCCGATGTAGCAGGGTGTGCAGCGTCTTGGCGCGACTATTTGTGTTGGCGACGAGGGACCAGGCGTGGAACGCCTTGCATGGCCAGCGCCGCGTCGTGCCCACTGTCCCTGGATCGCCCCGTCGCTCACTGGTCGCGCGGCGAAGCTTTTTTCTAACAGCAGCAGGTGCATCGGGTCCTCAATTGCGACCACCACACGCTGCCATCGATCAGCCGCATGGCGACTCCGACTTGGGCGTGCCGCAGCCAGAGCCTCAGCTCGGCCGCTGGCTGCACCAGTCTTGAGTGAGCACCGCCGCCGGCCCAGGCCGACACGTCGAATTCGCGCGCGCCGGTGGCATGATGGCTAACGCCCTGGGTCACTACCCGCCGACCTGCTGTGCGGCGGTGTGCGCAACGCAGGCGACGACCGGCTCGGTGCGCTGATCCGGCGTAGCCTGCCTTACATCCGCTTCGGCGGTACGCTGGACATAGTCCATTTCTGGTCCCGCACACGGTGCCAGCACGCCTCGCCGGGCGGCTGTTTCATCTGCGCAACGCCAACGTCACGCTGATGCGCACCACGCCCGCGGAGAGTGACACCACCGGGCGCTGGATCGCCGGGCGGCTGTGCGCGATGCGCGCAGCGGCACGCCGTCTGATGCCGCAATGCGGCGTGTCTGCGCTCGGCACGCACGACCAGCTTTTCGGGTGGCCCGATGCTGGCATGGCCTTTTTGCAGCATTCGAACGCCTTACCGCGCAGACGCCTCACCGCTGCATCGAACGCGTCCATGCGCAGATCAAAGAGCCGACCTTCATCAATGCCATGGCGCGCGCTGTGCGCGAGGTCATTCATGCGGGCTGTACTGGACCTCCTTGGTCTTCATCTGCGTCCAGACCGAACGCAGGCACCACGCACAGTATTCGAGCAGGAAGGATGCGCCTAGCGCAAGCAGCGCCGAGACGTCGCCGGTCGTCAGTGCCTTGCCCCACGCACCGCCGATGTGGCCCGGGTGCGAGAAGTAGTCGCCCAGGGTCGTCATGCCGCCCACCATCGCAGCATTGCCGGGGCAGTGTGCAGTGTCGCGTTCGAGTAGTTGGCGCGCCGTTGCGCGCGCTTCAACACGGTTGTTCTATAGATGTCGAAAATTCTTTGTGAAATGTGCGAGCGACTTGAAAGGTCAAGCACCACACACTCGACTTGGCAGCAGCAGGGCCTTTTGCGTCTCTGCAGGAGGCGCCCAGGCGGCTCCCGCCTTCCCACCACTTTCCAACCCCGGAGTTGAACCCATGACCTCTTTCATCACTACCCCCGGCGCCGTGCGCCGCGCCGCCGCTGTGCTTGCCTTGATGCTGTTGCCCACCACCGCCGCGCTGGCGCTTGAAGAACACTATGTCACCAACGGCACCGCCATCGACGGTTTCGACACCGTGGCCTTCCACACCCAAGGCGCGCCGGTGGCGGGTTCTTCGCAGTTCACGGCCTCGTATCAAGGCGCGACCTGGCAGTTTGCCAACGCCGCCAACCGTGACCTCTTTGCCGCCAACCCGGCCAGGTACGCACCTGCTTATGGCGGTTGGTGTGCAGCCGGCGCCAGCAAGGGGAAAAAAGTGGCCACCAAGCCAGCTCAGTTCTGGGCCGTTGTGGAGGGCCAGCTTTACCTCAACAGCTCGGAAGCAGCACACACCAAGCTCTTCCTGGGCGACACCACAGGCGTCATCCGCAAGGGTGAAGGCAACTGGAAGACAATCTTCGCCACACCGGCCGCCAAGCTCTGAGTGGTGTGCAGTAAGCGTTCCGCGAACCCCACCTTTGCGCCACTGGCGAGGCCGGGCACACGCCCGAGCTACGCGGTGGCTGCCACTGCGGTGACTGGTTTTGCAACCTCGCCAGCGGGCTGCCAGTTGTGCCGCTACAGCAGCGTCAAGTCGAGATGATTCAGCGTGGGCAGCCGCTCGAAGACGCCCTTTAGACAAGCCCAGGCCAGCGGGCTCCCACGCTGCGCCTCGGCGACGACAATGCACAAGCCGTTCTCAATGCGGTGCTGATGTTCGTGTTCGTCGCACGCGGGTTCACGAACAAGGACTTGCGCCAGCAGTTTGCCGTCGCGACGAGGGCCACATTGGCGCGTAGAGAAAACCTGACTCATTCAATGCAACTGCAATTTGGTCAAGGAGTCTAGTCAGTATCGGTCGAT
>JANNMQ010000468.1:0-5846 GCA_031398045.1 Rubrivivax sp. | reverse complement strand
CCCCCCCGCTGCGACCGCTGGATATCGACATCCCGACGCAACCGCAGGGCCTGTTGGCACTGTCGCTGCTGCTGGCTGAAGAAGACGTCAACTTGGCGGCCGCAGCAACGCTGATCGAGTCCGACATGGCCCTCGCCGCCGCCGTGATGAAGGCTGTCAATTCGTCGCTGTACGGCCTGAAAGGGCGCGTGCAAAGCGTGCAGCAGGCCGTCACTTACCTCGGCCTGCGTGAAGTGGTGGCCATCACCTACGAGATGGGTTTGCGTGCAGCGTTTCCGCCCGCACCGGAACTGGAACCGCTGTGGCAGCGCGCCGCACAAAGGGGTGTGCTGATGTCGCGCTTGGCGCAGCGCCTGTCGCTCGACGCCTGGGCCGCGCATTCGGCTGGCCTGTTTGAAGAGTGCGGCAAAGCGGTGCTTTTCAGGCATGCAAGTGGTCACTACCGAAGTATGTTGCGCGCGGCCAGCGACGACAGCGAATTGGTGCAGTTGGAACACACCGGCTTTGGCGTTGGCCACGATGCACTGGGTGCGGCGCTGTGCGAAAGCTGGGGCCTCGGTGTGGCGGCCGTGGCCAGTGTGCGTGTGCATGTGGTGGCGCAGGCCACCCTGAACCTGGCGCTGCCGCCGCACCGGCGCTCGGTGGCGGCGCTGTCGGTGTTGGTGCACGCGATGCTGCACGCTCCGGCATCGGCCGAAGCGGTGGCTCATGCGGTGGCACCGCAAGCCGAGCTTGACACCACACTGGTGCTGCGTGCGTTGCGCCAGCTGATGGAACAGCTGGACTCGGCGCAGGAACACCTGCGCCGCTGAGCCGCAACGGCCGTGCTGCTGGCTCCAGGCGCGGTCCGTTTGGGGGTCAGGCCTGTGGAAAGCCCCCTGTCAGCAGCAGCGAGTGTTCGATAGGCTCGCCAGCTTATCCGGCAACCCCAAAAGCCCGCTTCGCCGCGGGCAGCTCATCATGGCAACCACCGTATCGGCAGACACACTGGCGCTGCAGCGCATGTATCAATGGGAAAGCACCACGCCTGACAAGGTGGTGTTCACGCAGCCCCTGGGCGGGGGTCAGGTGCGCGACTACACCTGGCGCGAGGTGATGAACCAAAGTCGTCGCATGGCCGCGCACCTGCAAAGCCTGGGCCTGCAGCCGGGCGACAAGGTGGCCCTGTTGTCCAAGAACACCGCACACTGGCTGATGGCCGACTTCGCCATCTGGTTGGGCGGCTTTGTGTCGGTGCCACTGTATCCGACGCTGGCTGCGGGCACCATTCGCCAGATCCTGGAGCACAGCGAAAGCAAGCTGCTGTTTGTGGGCAAGCTGGACGGCTGGGCGGGCATGAAACCCGGCATTCCCAGCGGTTTATCTTGCATCACCCTGCCTTTGGCGCCCGATGACGCCGCCAAGGCCTGGCCCAAGTGGGACGACATCGTCGCCCGCACCGAGCCTTTGAAGGGCAACCCGCTGCGCAGCGCCGACGAGCTGAGCACCATCATGTACACCTCGGGCACCACGGGAGCACCCAAAGGCGTGATGCACAGCTTCGGCACTTTTGCCTGGGGCGTGCAATCGGGCCTGAAGCGGGTGCCGGACATCAACGCCAACGCGCGCATGCTGAGCTACCTGCCGCTGAGCCATGTGGCCGAACGCACCCTGGTTGAACATGGCGTGCTGGCCACCAGCATGCATGTGTTTTTTGCCGAAAGCCTGGACACCTTCACTTCGGACCTGCAGCGCGCGCGCCCGACGGTGTTTTTCAGCGTGCCGCGGCTGTGGGTGAAGTTTCAGCAAGGCATCGGCGCCAAGATGCCGCCAGCCAAGCTGGACCGTCTGCTGAAGATCCCCATCCTGCGCGGCATCGTGCGCAAAAAGATCCTCACCGCGCTGGGCCTGCAGGAGTGCACCTTTGCCGCCGGTGGCGCCGCGCCCATGCCGCCCGATTTGCTGCGTTGGTACAACAAACTCGGCCTGGACCTGGTGGAGGTGTATGGCATGACCGAAAACTGTGGCATCAGCCATGCCACGCTGCCGGGCAAACAGCGCCCGGGCACGGTGGGCTTGCCGTATGACGGCGTGCAAAGCCGGCTTGACCCGGTGACCAGCGAAATCCAGATGAAGGCACCCTGCCTGATGCTGGGTTATTACAAAGAACCCGGGCTGACCCAAGACGCGTTGACCGCAGACGGTTGGCTGAAAACCGGCGACAAAGGCGGCCTGGACGCCGAAGGCAACCTGAAGATCACCGGCCGCGTGAAAGACCTCTTCAAGACCAGCAAGGGCAAGTACGTGGCGCCAGCGCCCATCGAAGACAAGCTGGTGATGCACGGCGCCATCGAAGCCTGTTGCGTCACCGGCGCCAACCTGGGCCAGCCGCTGGCGCTGGTGATGTTGAACCCCGAAGCGGCCAAAAAAGCGACCGACGCCACCGAGCGCGCCGAGCTGGAAACCACGCTGGCGGCTCATATCAAGGCCATCAACGACACCTTGGACCCGCATGAGCAGTTGGACTGCCTGGTGGTTACCGCGCAGGCCTGGACGGTGGACAACGACCTCATCACGCCCACCTTCAAGGTCAAGCGCAACCGCATCGAGGATCTGTTTGCTGCGAACTACGACAAATGGGTCGGTTCGCGCAAGAAAGTCATCTGGCACCAGGGCTGAGAGTGGACTGAGCAAGCGCCTGCGCGCTTGCGAGTGCGCAACGAAGGGCCCGCAACAGCGGGCCCTGTTGATTTTTTTAGCGCGATGCCGCAGGGGCGGGCAGCGCAGGCACGACAGCGGGCGCGAGTGGGGCGGGTTGTGCGGTCGGCTGGGGCACAGGTGTTGGTGCGGGTGCGGGTGCTGCACTCGGCGTTGGTACCACCACGCCCGGCCCGATGGGGATCTCGTCAGACAAGGCCACGCCAGTGACGAAGTGGCGCGTCTCGCCGAAGCATGTGGTGGGCAGGCCCATTTTTTCTTCGTAGTGCAGCGCCACCCGCTTGCCGATGTTTTTGCTGATGGCCTGCGCGGTGGCGTCGTTGTGCACCGTGAAGTAGAACTTTTCAGTGGTTGAACCCGGCAGCGACACCAGCGCCAATTCACCTTCCCAGGTTTTGCACAACCAGCCCTTGTGGGAAAACTTTTGCACCCAGCCGGCGCGCTCACCGGTGGAGTAGCTCCAGTTCCAGGCGCCCCAGAACCAGGCGCTGACCAGCGCAGCGATGACCAGCAGCGGCAAGACAAGAAACTTGAACATGAGGGGGCCGGCGCCAAAAAGGAAAGTTGGGATTATCGGCGCCGATGCCGTTGCTTCACCAGCGAGTGCCCATGCATGTGGCCATGCAAGTGCCCATGCAAGTGCCCATGCAAGTGCCCATGCAAGTGCCCATGCAAGTGCTCATGCATGAGGCCTGGCAGGCGCTGTCTGGTGCCAGGCCCATGCGCCTAATGGCTGGGCCTGCCGCCGTGGCCGCGCTGCGCTGCAGGGTGTTGCGCTAGTACCTTGGCATGGTGCAACGTTGCGGCAATGGAATGGCCCTTGTTGGCTACCAACTGGGGTGCCAAAGTGCCCACCAGCATGCCCACCACCGAAGCTGCAAAACCCATCAGGTTGGCCGGCACCATGGCGTCAGGCGCCAGGTTGGCCGCTGCTATCCAGCAGCCGATGCCCACCACGATGGACAGCAGCGCGCCTTGGGTGGTGGCACGTTTCCAGTAAGCCCCCGCCACCAGCGGCACAAAGGCGCCGGCCAGCGTCACGTTGTAGGCGTTTTGCACCATTTCATACATGGTGCTCTTGCTGTTGACGGCAAACAGCAACGCGCAGGCCGTGAAGGTGACCAGGATGATGCGCAGCGTCAGCAAGAATTGGCGTTCGCCCATGTGGGGCACAAAAGGCCGCAGCACGTTTTCGGTGAACAGTGACGTCGGCGCCAGCAGTGCTCCGCTGGCGGTGGACAGGATGGCCGACAGCAAGGCACCAAAAAACATCACCTGCGCCCACAACGGCATCTTGGACAGCACCAGGTCGGGCAGGATGCGCTGAATCTCGCGTGCGTCGTCAGACGCAAAAAGTTTGCCCAGTGTGGGGTCGGCCACCAGCGCCGCATAGGCGATGAAGATGGGTACAAAAGCAAAGCAAAAGTAAATCAGCGCGCCGATGATGGTGCCGCGCACCGCGGTGTTTTCATCCTTCGCGCTGGTCATGCGCTGAAACACGTCTTGTTGCGGCACCGAGCCAAAAGCAAAAGCAAAAAAGGCGCCGGCCATGGCCCACCAGCCAGGGGCGTCTGAAGGGAAGAAGTTGAATTTGCCTTCAGCCGCAGCTTGCGCCACCACCTTGCCGGCGCCGCCGGCCAGGTCACCGACCAAAAAGGCCACCAGCGTCAGCCCGACGAGGATGACCACGGACTGGAACAGGTCGGTGAAAGCCACCGACCACATGCCACCAAACAGTGTGTAGACCACCACCACCGCGGCACCGGCCATGATGGCGGTGTTCAGGGGCACCGCCGCGCCCGACAGTACATGGATCACCAGGCCCAGCGCCGTCATCTGCGCCGAGGTCCAGCCCAGATAAGACAACACGATGGCCACGCTGGTCAGCACTTCCACGCCCTTGCCATAGCGCTGCTTGTAGAAGTCGCCAATGGTGAGCAGGTTCATGCGGTAGAACAGCCGCGCAAAAAGCAGCGCTGCCAGCACCAGGCAGAACGTAGCGCCAAAGGGGTCGCCGGGTATGCCCGACAGGCCGTCCTTGGCAAAAGTGGCTGACACCGACAACACCGTTTCAGCGCCAAACCAGGTTGCAAATACGCAGGCCACGTTCATGTACAGCGGCAACGAACGGCCGGCGACCATGAAGTCCTTGGCGTTGTGCACCCGGCGCGCGGCCAGCAGGCCGATGGCGATGGTGACGATCAGATAGGCGACGACAAAAGTGATCAGCAAGGTGATCTCCAGCGGGTCTGGGTGACTGTGATGCGGGCTGCTTTGTTCTGCCCAAGGTCTAGCAAAGGCGGTGCCAGTTTATTGTGCCGAGCTGGGAGTCAGGTTTCTGGTGATCAGGCTTTTGGTCACAATGGATCAGCCCCGCTCGAGCGGGTGTTTTTCGCCGCACACGGGACACGCCATGACCGCACTGATGCTGGGTTTGCTGATTTTTCTGGGTGTGCACTCGACGCGCATCGTTGCTGAAGATTGGCGCACCCGTGCGCGGGCGCGTTGGGGGGAAAACGCCTACAAGGGTGTGTACACGGTGATGTCGCTGCTGGGCATTGCGCTCATCGTCTGGGGCTATGACCAGGCGCGCCAGGAGCCCGTGGCGCTGTGGACGCCGCAACTGTGGGCGCGCCACCTGGCTGCACTGCTGACGCTGGTGGCGTTTGTGTTGCTGGCAGCCGCCTACGTGCCGGGCAACGGCATCAAGGCCCGTCTGCACCACCCCATGGTGCTGGGCGTGAAGGTGTGGGCATTGGCGCACCTGCTGGCCAACCACACGCTGGCAGACTTGCTGTCGTTTGGTGGCTTTTTGGTCTGGGCAGCGCTGAGCTTTCGCGCCGCGCGCCAGCGTGACCGCGCTGCCGGCACGGTCTACCCGCCGGGCCGGCTGGCGATGACGGCGCTGACGGTGGTGGTGGGCACGGCTGCCTGGGTGGCCTTTGCCCTGTGGGCCCACCTGGCCTGGATCGGTGTGCGCCCGTTCGGTTGACGGGCCGCTGGATTGTTTGACCCGTTTAACGGTTGGACGGTTGGACGGTTTGACCGCGTGAATCTCACGCTGCGGCGCCTGCCGAAACACCCCCACCCGATGGGGGCCCCCTTCACCATGTGTTGATGGCACCCCCGGGCTGGGGCCCCCCTCGACC
>JANNMQ010000466.1:0-5949 GCA_031398045.1 Rubrivivax sp. | reverse complement strand
CGGGCCTGAACTTTGGCGACGCGGCCAGCCAAGACGTGCGCGGCGCGTTGCAGTTTCTGAAAAGCAGCGGCAGCGCCAAGGCCGGCGTGACTGGTTTTTGCATGGGCGGTGCACTCACCGTGCTGGCCACCGTGATGGCGCCTGAATGCGACGCTGCGGTGTCCTGGTACGGCTACCCGCCGCTGGAATTTGTGGACGCCAGCAAAATCACGGCACCGTTGATGGGCCACTGGGCGACGCAGGACGCGGTGTTCCCGATGGCGGGTGTGGACGCGTTGCGCGACAAACTGCAGGCAGCCGGACTGCAGCCCGAATTCCACCACTACGACGCCATGCACGGCTTCTTCAACGAAACCCAGGTCGGCGAAAAACGCTTGTTGCCGATCCTGGAATACAACCCCGAGCTGGCCGCGCTGGCGTTTGAACGCACGCTGGGGTTTTTCAAACACCACCTGCGTTGACGGGCGGCGGCTGACGCACCGTCAACCGCGCCGCGGCGCCAGCGTGTGCAGCACCGGCAGCGCTTCATGGGCCCATGCGGGCGGCGGCAGCCCCAGCAGCTGCGCGGCGCAGCAGGCGCCCATGGCAGCGCTGGTCTGGATGCCGTAGCCACCCTGCGCGGCCAGCCAGAAAAAGCCCGGCGCCGTGGGCTCGAAGCCACCTACTAAATCGCCATCGGCCACAAAACTGCGCAGGCCGGCCCAGCACCGTCGGGGGCGGCGGATGCGCAGCGTGGTGGCCGCTTCAATGCGCGCGATGCCGGTGGCAATGTCCAGCTCTTCGGGCATCACATCGTGCGGCTGCACGTGTTCGGCGTTGGCCGGTGAACCCAGCAGCAAGCCGGCTTCGGGCTTGAAATAGAAACTCTCGTCCACGGCGGCCACACAAGGCCAGTGGTCGCTGTGGATGCCCGGCGGGCCTTCAAACACAAAAGCCGAGCGGCGCCGCGGTTGCAGGCCAATGCCGGGCACCCCGGCGCGCGCGGCCAGCTCGTCGGCCCAGGCGCCGGCGGCATTCACCACCCGCCGCGCCTGCACCGGTCCGCTGCGGGTGTGCAGCAGCCAGCGGTTGTCTGCCAGGCCATCGTCAGAAGTGGTGCGCTGCAGGCCCAGCACTTCAGCAGCACAACGCAGCTGCGCACCGTGTGCACGGGCGCCGCGCAGGTAGCCTTGGTGCAGTGCATGCACGTCCAGGTCGGCCGCCATCGGGTCCAGCACCGCAGCGTCGCAGGCCTCGGGCAACAGCACCGGCACCAGCGCTTGTGCGGCAGCGCCGTCCAGCCAGCGCGCCGGGCAGCCGTCTTGCAGCAGGCTGTGATGCAGCGCCTGCAGCTCTGGGCGCTGGCTGGCACTGGCGATGTAGAGCGCACCGCGGGGCGACAGCAGCGGCGTGCTGCAAAAGCCGCCTGGCGGGGCTTCCAGAAAGGGCCGGCTGGCGCGTGTGAGTGCACGCACCTGGGGCGTGCCATAACTTTCCATGAACATCGCGGCGCTGCGCCCGGTGCTGTGCAGGCCGGGCTGGTCTTCACGTTCCAGCAGCAACACGCGGGCATGCGGCGCAGCGAAGTAGGCCAGTGCGGCGCCGGCGATGCCGGCACCCACGATGGCCACGTCAACGGCGGTGGCTGCTGCTTGCATCGGCGTCCAATGCCAAAAGCACAACCAGGCCCTGCAGCGGCTGGCCTTCGTGCAGGCGCAAGGGGGCACTCTCCGCCCGTGCCACCCGCAAGCCTGCGGCTGCTGCACAGCTGTGAAGGTAGGCCGGGCTGTGGGCGTAGCGCAGGCTGCTGCGCAGTTCAAAGGGCCGGCCGTCTGCCGCCACTTCCACAGTCAGCGCCCACACACCACCCGGCAACAACACACGCCGCGCGGCAGCGAACAGCGGCTGCAGGCTGCCGATGTAGATCAGCACATCGGCGGCCACCAGCACGGCATAACGTTCTTCGGTGGTCTGCAGGTGCTGCACCACCTCGGCCTGGTGCAGGTGGCGGTAGACGCCGCGGCTTTGGGCCTGTTTGATCATCGCACCCGACAGGTCCACACCGTCCACCGCCGTGCTGTGCGCCTGCAGCAGCGCAGCGCACAGGCCGGTGCCGCAGCCCAGGTCCAGCGCTGCGCCGCGGCACACAGGGGGGTTGGCCGCCAGCAGCGCTGCCAGCTGCTGCGGTGCCTGGTAGCCCAGTGTGTGCACCAGGTGCTGGTCGAAGCTGGCCGCGTAGCCGTCGAAGAGCTGTTCCACGTAATGGTGCGGCGGGCGTTCGGGTGTGGGTTGCGGATCATGGCCGGTGTGTGCTGCAGGCAGCGCAGCCAGAAACCAGCGGTTCAGTTCGGGGTCGTCACCCAGGGCCAGCGCCTGCTCAAAAGCCTGGCGCGCGGCAGCGGGCTGGCCCTGGTCTTGATACCACTGGCCCAGCAACGTCCAGGCCGGGCCGAGCGTGGCGTCCAGCTGCACGGCGCGCTGATAAGCAGGGCCCGCTTCGCCATGCCGCCCCAGGCATTGCAGCGTGCGGGCGCGGTCCAGCCAGGTGGCGGCATGGTCTGCATCGCGCGCCAGCAACAGGTCCAGCTGCCCCAGCGCTTCGGGGTGGCGGCCCAAGGCGTTGAAGGCCTGGGCACGGTGCCAGGCGGTGGCCGCTTCGTGGCCGTCGGCATGGTCCAGCGACTGCAAAGCTTCAGCCGGCCGGCGCAGGCGCAGCAGCGCGTCGGCACGGTGGCCCCAGGCGTCGCTGCGGCTGCCGTCTTGCGCCAGGGCGGCGTCCAGTGTGGTCAGCGCGGTGGGCAGCTGGTTCAGGCGCAGCTGCGCCACGCCCAGCGCCACCAGCGGCGACACCCGCCCGGGCACCAGTTGCAGGCAGGCCTGCAGATGCTGTTCAGCCTGTTGCGGTTGGCCTTGCTCCAGCGCCAGCAGCCCTTGTTCGAAGAGCTCACGGGCACGGTTCAAGCGGGTGTCGTTCATGGTTTCGTGGCGGCTGCGCAGGTTCATGCACGCGGTGTGCGGTTGGCAACCCGGGCAGGGCTGGCCCTGTGCTGTACAGGTGGCGGCTGCAACAGGTTTTGCCGCAGCAGGGCCACCAGCAGGCTGCTGGCCTGGTCCAGCAGCGGCCCCCGCGGGCGCTGCGCCGACGTGGCCAGCCACAGGCTGGCGGCCAATTGCAGGCCGCCGCCCAGGTTGATGGGCTGCACCGTGAAGGCTTGTGCCTGCCCGGTGGCACAAACGGCGTTCAGGCTCAGCACCGCGTGCAGCGCGTGGCGTTGCACCAGGTCCAGGATGGCCGGCAGGCTTTCGATTTCCAGCCCCACCTTGGGTTTGTGGCCGCCTTCTGCCAGCGCCGTTTCGACCCGCATGCGGATGGCATGCGGCCGGCTGGGAATGACGAGTTCACGGGCCGCCAGTTGTGCCAGGCTGATGGCCGGCCCCAGCAGGCGCGCACCGGACTGCGGGCGCCGCGCTGCCACCAGGTACAAAGGTTCTTGCAGCACCGGTTGCAGGTCGATGGTGGCTGCCGGGCTGGCGTTGTAGACCACGGCGCAGTCGATGCGGCCTTGCACCAGCCAGTCCAGCGTGTAAGTGGACAGGCCTTCCACCACGCTGAGCGTGGCGCGCGGAAAGTGCTGACGGAAGGCGTCCACCAGCGGTGCCGTCTGGCTGCGGCTGACACTGGGCGGTAGGCCGATGCTGATGAGGCCACTGGCAGCGCCGCGCTGGTCTTCCAGGTCGAGCCGCGCGCGTTCCACCTGCTGCAGGATGCCGCGGCCATGGGCCAGCAGCCGTGTGCCGGCGGCGGTGAGCGTAACGCCGCGGCCGTTGCGGTCAAACAGACTTTGGCGCAACTCCACTTCCAGCGCCCGCACCTGGCGGCTGAGTGCCGGCTGCGCCACGCGCAATACGCTGGCCGCACGCGTGAAGCTGCCCAGTTCGGCCACCTGCACGAAGTACTGGATCTGCTTGAAGTCCATGCAGGCATGCTATGCCGAACGGGTATTTCAGCTAGTGGGGAAATCCCATTGATGCATGGCACGGGCTGTTCAAGAATGAGGGTTGCTGGTCGCAGGTTGCCTGAGCGGCGGCGGCGGCTGCTGGCGGACCGAACGGGAACGCCCCACACATCGCCGTTTTGTTATTCCCCACACCCCACCCCACCACGCCCATGCGCATCACCGGTATCTCATCCATGGCCACGCGCCAGGTGCTGTCTGACCTGGCCGCGGCCTATCAGCAGGCCAGCGGCCACTCGGTGCTATTTGAATCAGTCGGCGGTGTGCACGCCGCCCAGCGGGTGCAAGCCGGTGAGGTTTTTGATGTGGTGCTGTTGGCGGCAGACGCCATCAACCAGCTGATGGCGGCCGGCCATGTGCAGGACGGCACCCGGGTGGACGTGGTCAAGTCGCCGGTGGCGGTGGCCGTCAAGGCCGGTGCTGCGCGGCCTGGCAGCCTCCCCGACGTCCTTCCCGATATCAGCACCGAAGCGGCGCTGCAAGCGGCTGTGCTGGCCGCCCGCAGCATCAGCTTTTCCACCGGGCCCAGCGGTGTCTACCTGGCGCAGTTGCTCAGCCGCTGGGGCATTGCCGAGAAGGTGGCCAGCCGCATGGTGCAAGCGCCGCCGGGTGTGCCGGTGGGTTCACTGGTGGCCAGCGGTGAGGTTGAGATGGGCTTTCAGCAGCTGAGCGAGCTGATGCACCTGCCCGGCATCCAGGTGCTGGGGGTGTTGCCGCCCGGTGCCGCTTTCATCACCACGTTTTCAGCTGCCCTGGGTCTGGGCCCGGCGCCAGGCACGCTGCAGCACCAAGCCGTGACCGACATGCTGGCCTTCTTCAATTCGCCGCAGGCGGCCGATAGCAAGCGCCGCCATGGCATGGAACCGGCCTGACTCGCACCACCCTCTTCACTTGCAACCTACCGAAGGACTTCACCGATGATCATCGACTGCCACGGCCACTACACCACCGCACCCAAGGCGCTGGAAGCCTGGCGCAACGCACAGATTGCCGGCATCAAAGACCCGGCCGTGATGCCCCAGGTGGCCGACCTGAAAATCAGCGACGATGAGCTGCGCGAAAGCATCGAAAACAACCAGCTGCGCTTGATGAAAGAGCGCGGCAGCGACCTCACCATCTTCAGCCCGCGCGCCAGTTTCATGGCGCACCACATTGGCGACTTCAATGTCAGCGCCACCTGGTCGGCCATCTGCAACGAGCTGTGTTACCGCGTCGGCCAGTTGTTTCCCGACCACTTCATCCCGGCGGCCATGCTGCCGCAAAGCCCGGGTGTAGACCCCACCACGTGCATACCCGAACTGGTGAAGTGTGTGGAACAGTACGGCAATGTCGGCATCAACCTGAACCCCGACCCGAGCGGCGGCCACTGGACCAGCCCGCCACTGACCGACCGCCATTGGTACCCCATCTACGAAAAAATGGTGGAGTACGACATCCCCGCCATGATCCACGTCAGCAGCAGCTGCAACGCGTGTTTTCATGCCACCGGCGCGCACTACATCAATGCCGACACCACAGCCTTTATGCAGTGTTTGCAGGGCGACCTGTTCAAGGATTTCCCCACGCTGCGTTTTGTGATTCCGCACGGTGGTGGCGCGGTGCCCTACCACTGGGGGCGCTATCGCGGCCTGGCGCAGGAATTGAAAAAGCCGCTGCTGCAAGATCACCTGATGAAGAACATCTTCTTCGACACCTGCGTCTACCACCAGCCCGGCATCGACCTGCTGACCCAGGTGATTGCCGTGGACAACATCCTGTTTGCCAGCGAAATGATTGGCGCCGTGCGCGGCATCGACCCCGAAACCGGCCACTATTACGACGACACCAAGCGCTATATCGAAGCCAGCACCATCGTGGTGGGCAGCGACCGCCACAAGATCTATGAAGGCAACGCGCGCCGTGTCTACCCGCGGCTGGATGCTGCACTGAAAGCAAAGGGACTCTGACCATGTTT
>JANNMQ010000459.1:0-2023 GCA_031398045.1 Rubrivivax sp. | reverse complement strand
CCCTGCCGCTGGACAACACCTTTGCGCTGAACCCGCTGCTGCCCAAACTGCACGCGCTGTATGGGCAAGGTGAGCTGGCGGTGCTGCATGCGGTGGGCCTGCCCTACCGCGAACGCTCGCACTTCGACGCCCAGCAGGTGCTGGAAAGCGGCGGTCAGCGGCCGTATGAGCTGGGCACCGGCTGGCTGGCGCGTGCCATCGCGCACCACGGCGCCCGCATGAAAGCCGTGGCGCTGCAAACGGCGGTGCCACTGGTGCTGCGGGGCGCCGACGATGTGGACAGCTGGGCGCCGTCGGTATTGCCCGAACCCTCGGCAGACCTGGTGGCGCGGCTGCAGCTGATGTACCGGCAAGACCCCGGCCTGGCGCAAGCGCTGGCGCGTGCCAAAGGTCTGCGCGAAGAACCGGGCATGGCGGCCAACCTGAGCGCAGACCCGCCCGCCAACGCGGCCGGCCGCGCCGCTGTGGTGGGCCTGGCGCGCAAAGCGGCCGACTTCCTGCAGCGCGGCTCGCAGGTGGCGGTGCTGGAGATGGGCGGCTGGGATTCCCACACCAACCAGGCCCAGCCACAAGGTGCACTGAGCAACAACCTGCGCACATTGGACGCCGCCTTGGCCGCGCTGCACGAAGGCCTGCGGGCCCACGACACCTGGGCCCGCACCGTCGTGTTGGTGGCCACCGAATTTGGCCGCGAGGTGGCGCCCAACGGCACCGGGGGCACCGACCACGGCAGCGGCGGCGCGGCCTTTGTGCTGGGTGGTGCGGTGAAGGGCGGGCGCGTGCTGACTGACTGGCCGGGGCTGGCTGCCAAGGACCGCTTTGAGGGCCGCGACTTGCGTGTCACCACCGACATCCGTGCCGCTTTGCGCGGCATCCTGGCCGACCATTTGCAGGTCAGTCAAGCAGCGCTGGACAGCGTGGTGTTGCCGGGCAGCGCGGGGCTGAAGGCGCTGGAACTGGTCAGGGGCTGAAGGGCTGGAACTGGTCAGGGGCTGGAGGGCTGAAGGGCCGTACGCCGGAACAGCGCCAGGACAGCGCCGGGGTTGCTGCATCAACCCCGGCGTGCGGGCTCCAGCAGCGCGGCCATGGACTGTGCCATGCGCCGCGCAGCGCCCCGGTGTTGCGCGGCGAAGGCCAGCGCTTGCACCGCCATCCGCTGCTGCATAGGCATGCCCTCAAGGCCCGTGAAGTCCAGCGCCCGCTGCACTGCAGCGGCCATGGTGGCATGCCGTTCTGCGGCACCGGCAACAATTGCCTGTTCGGCGGCCTGCGCAAAGTTGAAGGTGTGCGGGCCCATCAGCAAGGGACACCCACAGGCTGCGGCTTCAATGAGATTCTGGCCGCCCAAGGCCTCGAAACTGCCGCCCAACAGGGCCACCCGGGCCGCCGCGTAGTACAGCGGCATTTCACCCAGGCTGTCGCCCAGCCAGACGTCGGCCCCGGCAGCCGCGGCAGGTGGAGTGGAAACCCAGCTGCTGCGGCGCACCACAACCAGGCCAGCGCTTGCAACCAGCGCCGCCACTGCGTCAAAACGCTGCGGATGGCGCGGCACCAACAGCAACAGCGGCCGCGACACCAGCGGCTGGGCTGGCAAGGCCGCCCAGAGGGCCAGCAACGCCGCTTCTTCACCTTCCCGCGTCGCCGCCGCCAGCACCACAGGGCGCGCCGCGGCGGCAGCCCAGGCGCGGCCCCGCACCAACAGTTCGGGCGCGGGTGCAAGATCAAACTTCAGGTTGCCCACCACCTGCACCTGCTGCGCACCACTGGCGCGCAGGCGCTGGGCGTCGGCTTCGGTCTGCGCCAGCACTTGGGTAAAACAGGCCAGGGCCGGGTGCATCAGTGCGGCCCACTGCTGGCCTTTGCGCTGGCTGCGGGCTGACAAGCGGGCATTGGCCAGCACCATCGGCAAACCTGCCGCGCGGGCTTCAAACAACAGGTTGGGCCAGATCTCGGTTTCCATCACCACACCCAGTGCCGGCTGGTGGTGGCGCAGAAAGCGCCGCACGGCGCCAGGCGTGTCGTA
>JANNMQ010000423.1:0-2875 GCA_031398045.1 Rubrivivax sp. | reverse complement strand
CGATGCCGCTGATCCTGTTTGGCGACGATGCTGCTTTCGACAAGGGCATGGTGTTCACGGCCGAGGCGCTCAAACGCGGCGCCTACCTGCATCCCAAGCACAACATGTTCTTTTCGCTGGCCCACACCGAACGCGATGTCGACATCGCGCTGCAGGCCACCGACGCCGCGTTCGCCGTCGTGGCCGAGCGTTTCGGGCGTCGCTGAGCCCGGGCGCCGGCCCTGCCCAACCAGAGATTCAAGATGGCCCTTGCAAGCCCTGTGGTGGAACGCGTCAACCTGGCCAGCCAAATCTACGGGCATCTGCGCGAGCAGCTGATGTCCGCCACCTTCCCGCCCGGCCAGCGGCTGAAGGTTCGTGACCTGGCCAAGACCCTGGGCACCAGCGAAACGCCAGTGCGTGAGGCCCTGATCCAGCTGGTGCGCGACCGCGCGCTGGAGATGAAAGAAGGCTACTTCATCAAGGTCCGCCAGCTCTCGCTGGCCGAGTATCTGGAACTGCGTGACATCCGGCTGGTGCTGGAGCCCTTGGCCGCCGAGCGCGCGGTGCCGCACCTCGACACCGCCTTAATTAAACAGCTGACCGCGACACACCGCAAGCTGTTGCAGGCCGAGAAGTCGAAGGACTACCGCGCCGCGTTGCAGCACAACTTCGACTTCCACTTCGGCATCTACCGCCGCTCCGGCATGCCGCAGCTGACGGAGTTGCTGGATCGCATCTGGGTGCAGGTGGGCCCGATGATGAACTTCCTCTACCCCCATGGTCACCCGCATTACGACGGGTCGCATCAGCACTCCAACGTGCTGCGCGGGCTGCAGCAGCGCGACGTGCAGATGGTGCGTGATGCGATTCGTGATGACCTGATCGAAGGCGGCCGCGGCTTCGTGCAGGTGCTGCAGGAGATCGAGGCGAATCCCAAGCGCGGCGACGAATTGCTGGCGCTGCGCAACCAGGCCCGGTGGGCCGAAGCCGTCGTGGCTTGAGAAGGACTGGTCATGAGTGAGTGGTTGAGAACCAGACCCGAATGGCAACGGCCAGGGCGGCTGGCATTGCCAGTGCCCGAACTGCGCCAGGTCGCGCACCAGCTGCGCCGCGCCGTGGTTGAACTGGTGCGCCGGCACGGCCAGGGTTATGTACAGCAAGGCCTGGGCGCGGCGGAAATTTTTGCCAGCCTGTACTTCAACGAGGCGTACATCGATCCGGCCGATGCCCGCTCGCCGCAGCGCGATCGCTGCATCCTGTCCACCGCGCACAACTCGGCGCTCTTCCACGCCGTGCTGGCGCTGCGCGGCATGATTCCGGCGGCTTTGCTCGACGGCTACGTCAGCGACGGCTCAGTGCTCGAGATCAACGTGTCCGAGCGGCTGGGGCCGGTGGTCGAAGGCACCTTCGGCTCGTTGGGCCAGGGCGTATCAGTGGCGGCCGGCATGGCGCTGGCTTCACGGGTGACGGGCGTGCCCTACCGCGTGAACGTGGTGCTCGGCGACGGTGAGCTGCAGGAAGGCCAGGTCTGGGAAGCGGCGATGTTTGCCGGCTCGCAGCGGCTGCACAACCTGTGCGTGGTGCTGGACTTGAACTGGATGCAGGCCGAGGGCCATACCGACCAGGTGCTGGAGATCGGGCCGGTGGCCGACAAGTGGCGGGCCTTCAACTGGCAGGTCTTCGAAGTTGACGGCCATGATCTTGATGCGCTGTTGGCAGCGTTTGCGCAGGCACGCAGGCAGACTGCGCAACCGACCATGATTGTCGCCGCCACGGTTCCCGGCAAGGGCGTGAGCATGCTCGAGGGCGTCATCAGCCACAACGCCAAGCTGCCGGCCGACATCGCGGCAGCGGCGCTGCTCGAACTGGGAGAGGCAGCTTGAAGCAGGCAACAACCGCCAGCGCGCAGGCGCTGCAGGTGGACGATTTCACCCAGGGCGGCGCCCACACCGTGACGACGTCGGCAACGGTGCCGCGCTATTACGGCGAAGCCTTGCTGGAGCTGGCGCGCCAGCGGCCGCACATTGTCTGCCTGGGTGCCGACCTCAGTTTTTCGACCGAAACCGACATCTTCCGCGACACGCTGCGTGAACGCTTCTTCAACGCCGGCATCGCCGAAGCCAACATGATCGGCCTGGCCGGCGGGCTGGCGCGCAGCGGGCTGCAGCCGTGGGTGCACAGCTTCTGCGTGTTCGCCACGCGGCGCTGTTACGACCAGATCGCGATGCAGGTGGCGTACCCGCGCAACGACGTCAAGATCGTCGGCTACCTGCCCGGCTTGTCCACCATCCTGGGCGTGAGCCATCAGGCCATCGACGACATCGCACTGATGCGCGCGTTGCCGAACATGACCATCATCGAGCCGTCCGGCCCGGCGCAGGTGCCGGCCGCCGTACGGGCCGCGGCCGACCACCGCGGCCCCGTCTACCTGCGCCTGACACGCGCCGCTGCGGCCCTGCCTGCCGGCACGCCTTGGCAAGCGCTTGAGATCGGCCGCATCCAGCCGCTGTCGGAAGGCCGCGACGCGGTGTTGCTGGCCAGCGGCCTGACGGTGCAAGCGGCCCAGGCGGCGGCAGCGTTGTTGCGGGCCGAGGGGCTGGCGGTGGCGGTGGCCAACGTGCACAGCCTGAAGCCCTTCGACGCGGCCTATGTGCGCAACATCGCGCACACCCACAAACTGATCGTGACGGTGGAAAACCACTCTGTGATCGGCGGCTTGGGCTCGGCCGTGGCTGAAGTCATGGCCGAAGCTGGCACCGGCGCCCGCCTGTTGCGGCTGGGGGTGCAGGACTGTTTTGCCGAAGGCGCCTCCACCGCCTATCTGTTCGAAAAGCATGGCCTTTCGGCCACTGGCATCGCCGCCGCCTTGCGCGCAGCGCTCGCCCGAGGGCCA
>JANNMQ010000393.1:0-1929 GCA_031398045.1 Rubrivivax sp. | reverse complement strand
GGACGGGTCGGCGATCCAGGCAAAGTGGTCTGGATTCAACAGCACAGGGCCTTGATAGCGGGGTTTGGGGTAGGTCAGCCTGCGCCCGAAGGTTTGTTCCCAAACGGCCTCATAACCATCCTGGTTGTGCTTCTTGCCCTGTTCGTCAAGCCACGTGTACACGCCATCGGCAAAGGTGCCCCGAGACTTCAGCGCTTCGACACCGTCGCGCAACTGGCGGTTGCTCATGTACCCGGCGCCGCTGGCGCCGCCCACCTGCAGCAACAGCGTAGTGCTGGAGCCGCGCCCTTCTTGCGTGTAGTAGGTGCCTTCGCAGAAGTAACCCAAGGAGCCGGGGCCCTGCTCTTGACCCGGCCCGAAACCGAAATGCCCATCCAGCATCACGCGTATCTGCTCGAAGTTGTGCCGGTGCCGTGGTGCGTGGTACTGCTCTGCAACGTGCACCAGCATGAGTGAGAAGTTGTCGGGCGCGAACTCCTCACCTTCCAGCAGGTAGGTGAAGCTGACGCCACCCGGGCGGTGGTCACTGCTGCCGCCCTTTGCGGCGGTGTCAGCGTGGGTCACTTTCATCGATTCAACCCACCGTCGCGCCAGACTTCTTCACGATGTCAAACCACTGCGCTGCATCCTCGCGCGCCCAAGCGGCAAAGGCCTGCGGAGAAGCCGAGGGTTCGGGGGACGCGCCCTGGGCTTCGAACTTGCTCACCATTGCAGGCTGCGAGAGCGCCTGCAAGAAGGCCCCATGCAGCTTGGTGACGGTGCTTGTAGGCGTGCCAGCAGGGGCCCACAGGCCATACCAGCCGGTCAAGTTGAAGTTGGGCAGCCCCGCTTCGTCGGCGCCTGGAACGCCCGGCACCAGCGCAGACCGGCCTGGCGTCGTCAGCGCCAGCGCCTTCAGGCGCCCGGACTTTACGAACGCCATCACCGAGGTGGGCGACGTGATGGTCAGGGCGACTTCGCCTGCAATCAGCGCACGCACGGCATCGCTCGAACCCTTGTAGGGCACATGGGCCATCTGCAAGCCCGCCGCCTGGTTGAAGTAGCCGCCTGCGATGTGGCCCGGTGAGCCGATGCCCGATGACGCAAAGCTGACCTTGTCGCCTTCCTTCCGCGCCCAGGCCATGAACTCGCGCAACGTGGCCACGGGCAAGGTTTGCGGCACGGCAAAGACGGTGGGCAAGGCCGCCACCTTGGTGATGGGCACGAAGTCCTTGACCGGGTCGAACGGCAGCTTGGCGAACAGGGCGGGGTTGACGCTGTGGCTGAAGCTTCCGCCGAGCAACAAGGTGTAGCCGTCTGGCGCAGCCTTGGCCACCGCGTCACTGGCCAGGTTGCTACCGGCCCCCGGACGATTTTCGATAACGATGTTCTGGCCCAGCAGTTTGGCGACCTCTTCACCCAGCGTGCGCGCGATGAAGTCACCAGAGCCACCAGGAGAGAACCCCAAGATCATGCGTATGGGACGGGTAGGGTAGTCCTGGGCGCTGACGAAGCCGGGCAGTGCCACCGTGCACAGCCCTGCCAGGCTGCTGTTGAAAGCTCTTCTTTGCATGTTTGTTACCGGTTTGTCCTACAAAGTCATCGAACGATAATCGCAAACATGAGACTTTGGAAAGCAAGCACGCAAGGCAATGCGCTGCCGATGGTGATGTCGCCAGCTGATGCGCCAGCTGATGCGCCCGCTGTCGGGTCGGCGATCGACCGCGCCTGCGCGCGCTTGCGTCAGCTGGTGACTTTGGGTCGCTTGGCCGGTGGCCAGCCTTTGATCGAAACCGAGCTCTGCCAGACGCTGCAGGTGTCACGCGGCACCGTGCGCGAGGCCTTGCGCCGGCTGCAAAGTGAAGGGCTGCTGGTGGCCCGGGCCCGGGGCCTGCAATTGCGACGCCTGAGCAAGCGCGATGTCGAGGATCTGTACGAACTCAGGGCCTC
>JANNMQ010000347.1:0-7777 GCA_031398045.1 Rubrivivax sp. | reverse complement strand
CGCGCTTTGTGGCGTCGAGCACGCTGCCGGTCTACCAGCGGCAGCACTTTGGCGAATCGGTGCTGGGGTCTGGTGCGGCGCCGGCCTTGAAGGCCGGCACCGAAGTGTTCAAGAACGAAGAGATGCGCTTGTGGACGCTGGACGGCGAGGTGCTGATTGCCAGCATCACCAGCAAGCTGCACCTCATCGGCACCGGTGTGGTGGAAGGATTGCACAAAGCCGTGGAGCTGGCTGAGGCGGGCTTCAAGGGCCTGGTGATCTGGTCGCCCGACGACGTGTTCTCGGCCGGTGCCAACCTTGAACAGACGATGCCGGTGTTCATGAAGCAGGGTGCCAAAGGCATAGCCCCGGTCATCAAGCAGCTGCAAGACGCCTTGCTGCGCATGCGCTACGCGCAGGTGCCTGTGGTGGCTGCCGTGCGCGGCTTGGCGCTGGGTGGTGGCTGCGAGATGGCGCTGTATGCGTCGCGCCGCGTGGCGACGATGGAAAGTTATGTGGGCTTGGTGGAAGTGGGCGTGGGCTTGATTCCAGCCGGTGGTGGCTTGGCCTACATCGCACGCCGTGCGGCGGAGATGGCCTCTGCAGGTAATGCCAACGCAGATGTCATGAAATTCGTGACTGATGGCTTCACCAACGCAGCGATGGCCAAGGTGGGCACCAGCGCCATCGAGTCCCGCAAGCTCGGTTACCTGCTGTGGAGCGACATCATCGTGCCGCACAAGGACGAATTGCTTTTTGTGGCCACCGCGCAGGCCAAGGCGATGCTTGACAGCGGCTATCGGCCGCCCACCAAGGCGGTGTTCCCGGCGGCGGGGCGCTCGGCCATCGCCACCATCAAGGGCCAGCTGGCCAACATGCGCGACGGTGGGTTCATCAGCGCACACGACTTTCACATCAGCACCCTGATCGCCGAGGTGGTGTGCGGCGGCGACATTGATGCTGGCAGCCTGGTGAATGAGGAGTACCTGATGACGATGGAGCGCGAACGTTTCTGTTCGCTGCTGGACCACCCGAAATCGCAGGAACGCATCATGGGCATGCTGTCAACTGGCAAACCAGTGAGGAACTGAAATCATGGCTAACAAACAAGTGCAAGACGCGTACATCGTTGCTGCCACGCGCACACCCATAGGCCGCAGTGGCCGCGGCTTTTTCCGCAACACGCGGCCCGACGACCTGCTGGTGGCTGCCGTGCGCAGCGCGCTGGCGCAGGTGCCCAGCCTGGACCCGAAGGCGATTGAAGACGCCATCATCGGTTGCAGCTTTCCCGAAGGTGAACAGGGCATGAACATGGCCCGCGCCGCGATGGTGCTGGCCGGGCTGCCGCACAGCGTGGGCGGCGTCACCGTGAATCGCTTCTGCGCCAGCGGGCTGACCGCGCTGCAGATGGCGGCAGACCGCATCCGCGTGGGCGAAGCAGACGTGATGATTGCCGGCGGTGCCGAAAGCATGAGCATGGTGCCGATGGGCGGCAACAAGCCCAGCTTCAACCCCGAGGTGTTTGCGCGCGATGAAAACGTGGGCATCGCCTACGGCATGGGCCTGACGGCTGAGAAAGTGGCTACGCAATGGAAGGTGAGCCGCGAAGACCAGGACGCGTTTGCGCTGGCTTCTCACCAGAAGGCCTTGGCAGCGATGGCTGCGGGACACTTCACGGCTGAAATGACTCCCGTGGACGTGATCGACCGGTTCCCGGATCTGGCCAGCGGCGGCGTCACCACCAAGACCCGCACGGTCAAGCTCGACGAAGGAGCAAGGCCCGACACGTCATTGGAAGGTTTGGCCAAGCTGCGCCCCGTGTTTGCAGCCAAGGGGTCGGTGACCGCAGGCAACAGCAGCCAGACCAGCGACGGCGCGGGCGCGCTTATCCTGGCCAGCGAACGAGCCATCAAACAGTTTGACTTGAAGCCGCTGGCCCGCTTTGTCAGTTACGCCGCGCGCGGCGTGGCGCCCGAGATCATGGGCATTGGCCCCATCGAAGCCATACCCGCAGCACTGAAATATGCCGGCCTGCAGCTGGACGACATCGGCTGGGTGGAGCTGAACGAAGCCTTCGCCGCGCAGGCGCTGGCCGTGATGCGCACCGTGGGCCTGAACCCCGAGCGTGTCAACCCGATGGGCGGCGCCATTGCGTTGGGCCACCCACTGGGCGCCACGGGTGCCATCCGCGCGGCAACCGTGGTGCACGCCTTGCACCGCCAGCAACTGAAGTACGGCATGGTCACCATGTGCGTCGGCATGGGTCAGGGTGCCGCAGGCATCATTGAACGCGTTTGAGGAGCAGCATCCCATGAGCATCAAGACGGCCACTATCAACGGCGTTTGCACCATCGAGATCGCACGCCCCGAGAAGAAAAACGCGCTCACCGTGGCCATGTATCAGGCCATGAGCGATGCGCTGCATGCAGCGCGCACCGACAAGGCCGTGCGCTCGGTGCTGATCACCGGGCAGCCCGGCATCTTCACCAGCGGCAACGACATCGAAGATTTCATGAGCCGGCCGCCCGGGCAGGGCAGCGACGGCATGAATTCGCCGGTGTTCCTGTTCATGCGTGCACTGTTGGAATGCGACAAGCCGGTGGTGGCTGCGGTGACGGGTGCGGCCATCGGCATCGGCACCACGCTGTTGCTGCACTGCGACTTTGTTTATGTCTCCGATGAAGCACGGTTGGCGATGCCCTTTGTGGCCCTGGGCCTGGTACCGGAATACGCCAGCAGCCTGCTGGTGCCGCAGTTGATGGGCCACCGCCGCGCAGCAGAAAAGCTGCTGCTGGGCGACCCCTTCACGCCCGAGCAGGCGGTGGAGTGCGGCATTGCCAACGCCGTGCTGCCGGCTGGCGAAGTGGTGAACCACGCACGGCGTGTGGCCGAGCGCTTCAATGCCCTGCCGCCTGGCGCCGTGCGCGAAGCCAAACAGCTGATGCGAGGCCCGCAACAGGAAGCCGTGCTGAAGACCATCGCCACCGAAGGTGCACTGTTTGCGCAGCGCCTGCGCAGCCCCGAAGCGATGGAGGCTTTCCAGGCGTTCTTCCAGAAGCGCAAGCCCGATTTCAGCAAGTTCTGATGAGGCTGCCAGGCCCCTCCACAACGGCCGCCTTGGCGACAGAACGCTGGCGCAGGTGCAGATGTCTTTGACACTGAAGTTGATGCTCAGCCCCGTGTTGGTGCTGCAGGCGCTGGCCACGCGTGCGAAGCTGCCGCGCCTGCCCGAACCCGAAGGGCAGCGCCACGGGGTGGCAGGGCAGGGCCAACCCCTGCGTTTGTTGATTGCCGGCGACTCGTCGGCCGCAGGCGTGGGCGTGCGGCATCAGCGTGACGCGCTGGCGTCCAGGTTGGCGGCCCACCTGGCCGGCGCGGTGCCGGCGCGTGTGGCTTGGCACCTGCTGGCGCGTTCGGGCCTGACCACGGCGCAAACCTTGGCTTTGCTGCGCGACGACGAAGCTCATGCTGAACGCATCAGAGGCACCGACGTGGCAGTGGTGGTGACCGGCGTCAACGATGTGGTCGACCAGCTGCCCTCACACCGCGCAGTGGCCGCCCGCGAAGCGCTGGCCAACTGGCTGCGAAACGCTTGCGGCGCGCAGCATGTGGTGTTTGCGCCGCTGCCGCCTGTGCACCACTTTCCGGGCCTGCCGCAGCCCTTGCGCTGGGTGGCAGGCAGCGACGCGCGGCGCCATAACGCTGCATTGCAGCATTGGGCGGCCACGCGCACCGACGTGTCGTGCGTGGACATGGAAATGCCCTTGAACCGCGGTGTGATGGCGGCTGACGGCTTTCATCCAGGAGAACCGGTGTACCGCTACTGTGCCAGCGCGATTGCAGCGCACATTGCCACTCAGGTGTGGCCACACTTACACCAACCACACCGGGTTTGAATGCACGCAGGCCACGCAACAGGCCAGCGTGAAAAAGGCCGCCTGCGGGCGGCCTGCTCATTTTGATTCGCGGTGCGTTGTCAGGCTTTACGCCGGCGGCGCAATGCAGCCGGCAACAGGGCCCCAGCCAGTGCCAGCCCTGCGAGGCTGTAGGTGCCGGGCTCGGGAATGCTGCAGGTACCGCTGCCAACCGCAATGCACAGGTTGCCTACGTCAACGGTTAATGGATTGAAGTTCAGACCGCTGATGACTCGCTCGAAATCGGGGTCGGCACCCAGCGTGAAATGGCTGGTGCCATCGGCGGCGCCCAACAGCACAAACGAGAACAGTTCGAACGAGTTGGACTGGTTCAGTACCAACGTGGCATCGTCTTCCAGCGAGACCACGTCATAGCCCAGGTCACCCGCCGCTACGGTGCTGTTCAGCGCTGTTTGAATACCCAGAGGTCCGGTGGCATAGGTAAAGCTGCTGAAGGCCAACACCGACGGGTTGTAGACGAAGTTGAGGTCAAACCCCGAAACGACCTCGGCATCAAGCCCGCTGATGGTGGCCTGCACGGTAACCGCATCGCCGACATTGATGTGGGCGGCCGAGGGCGTGAAAGCCAAAGTGATGGCAGCCGTTGCCGGCGCGGTGACCAGCCAGGTGCTTGCTGCCAGGGCCAGAGTGGTGATGGACTTCTTCATGGCACTTCCTGTTCTCAAGTAGTCAGTCAGTTCACAGCGCACGCCGCCCGGGTGCACTTCACCACGCAGGCCCGCGCGTCCAGCACAGTGATCTTGCCGTCGCCGTTGGCGTCGCGCGCATCGTTGGCAGTGGGTGTCTGGCCAATGGCAGCTCGGATAAGGGCTATGTCAGTCAAATCCACTGCGCCGTCGCTGTTGACGTCGCACGATGACACAAGGCTGTTCACAGAGATCTCGTCCAGCACAGGCGCCAAACCGGCGTCATTGGCGGTCAAACGTACCTGCATCTCGATGAACTTGCCAGTGGCGTTGAAATTGCCTCCGTTGGTCACAGTGATGAAGGGCAGACCACTCAAAGCACCCGCGTTGTCTGAAGCCCGAGCCCGAACAACCAGGCCGCTGCCGGTGGGCTGATTGACGATCCAGTTGATCTTGCCCCAGGCAGTGCCTGGCACGGCACTGTCGTAGACCACTGTCCAGTCGCCGGTGCGGGTGGTGATGCTGCGCGCGGCCAGGCCGGCTGCGTCGCTGTAGGTGTAGGGCGCATTGCCGACCGGGAACGTACCCAGCTTTTCGCAGTTGGGCCCGTACTTGGCCACCAGGCTGCCCGAAACGCTGATCTGCCAAATGTTGCGGTCGGCATCGGCTATAACGCCGCGTGTTTCACTCATGTTGGGGTAGCCGGTGTTGGTGCACAGCACAGCACCATCGGCAGCGCGGTATTTGGTGACACCACCGCCCAGGTACACGCCGGTCACGATGTCGCCGTTGCCATCTACCGAGATTCCTACCGAGTAGAAGCGAGGTCCTTGCGCCGGGTTGTCTTGCGCAAACGTGGTTTTGTTGACGCGCAAGTAAGTTCTGCTGGACTGGCTTGCAAAGTACACATGCGTGTTGTCCAGCGCTATGCCGTAGGTGGTGTCATTCAAACCCAGGCGTCCGCCGGAAATGCCGGTGGCAGTGTTCAAACGGCCCATGCCGTTGCTCAGGTCTGCGCTGAAGAGCCTGCCTTGTGAATCGATCAAGCAGCCATAGGGCGTAACGCCCACGTTGATGGGCCCGCGCAGGGTACGACCATCGGCGCTGCTGACTTCATAGTAGGTGCCGTCGCTGTACAAGCCCACCCACAGGTTGCCATTGGGCGCGATGCACAAAGACCGGCCCAGTGCGCCGGTGCGCAACGGTGCCGCCAGGCCATCAGGCACACGCACCGCCCAAGCCACACGTTCGTCCTTGATTTCGTTCGCGTCGATGATTCTGTCGCCGTTGGTGTCGCCCAGCGGCAGCATTTCGCTGGCACTGATGATGCCGTCTGCGTTGGCGTCAGCAGAGGTGTCGATAACGCCGTTGGCATTGCGATCGATGCCGCCGTCGGAAAGCACTTTGATCAGCACCGCAGATCGCCCATCGAAGTGGCGGTTCAGCACATACGCATTGCCGTCCAGATCAACCGCGGTGCGCGAAGGCGCCGCACCTGCGAACGCATTCCCCAGGTGCGGCGCGTGGCCCGGTTGCCCCGCAGGGCCAAACCAAGTGCGGTAGCGCGCCAGCTCTTTGTTGGTGCGGGTATCAAATTTCGTCAACGAGTCTTCGCCGGCGTTGGCTACCCACAGCACCGGAAACGTCGAACCCGTGGCCGACAGCGTCAGTACGTTGCCCACCGTGCTGACACCGACGCGAATGCCCGAGTCGAAATCGGCTGTGGTGGTGTAGGTTCGCCCTACGGCAAACGCCAGAGCGCTGCCCAGCACGGCAGTCATGGCAACGGCGATGCGGGCTGTGTGCCGCAGCGTGCCGGTGCGAGATGGGGTAAAGCGCATGATCACTCCCTTCTGCCAGGCCGATCGACCTGTGTGCTTTCTGAACCTGCCGCTGACACCGACGTTCCCGCGCTTGGGCGTGGCAAGGGTGTACTTTCGTAGTGGGCCGCCTGCGACACGCGGGTAGCCTCACCGCTGAGGGCCAGTTTGTAGAGTTGGCTGGTGCCGCTGCGGAAGCTGACGAAATAGACGCTCTTCGAATCTGCTGCCCAGGCCGGTTCCAGGTCTTCGTGCGCGTGTTTGGTGAGGTTGCGGATGTCGCCGCTGGCCATGTCGGCCAGGTAGATCTCGCCCCGTTCACCGCTTTCCAGGTTGCTGGTAAACGCGATGAACTTGCCATCGGGCGACCATACCGGCGAGGCACTGCTGTAGATGGTTTGGGTCACCGCCTTCACGTCGCTGCCGTCAGGCTTGCAGGTGTAGATGTTGATGCCTTTGCGGCCTGCAGAGGTGACGTAGGCCAAGCGGCTGCCGTCCGGGGCCCATACCGGGTTGGAGTTCGAAGCGCCTTCGGTGGTGGCCAGGGCAAAGGTGGTGCCGGCGCGCAGATTGGCAATCAGAATGTTGCCCCTGCGCGCGCCCGTGCTGGTGGCGAAAGCCAGGTGGTCTGCGTTTGGCGCCCAGACCACGCCGGCAATTCCCCCGTCAGCGGTGAGTATCTGGCGCTCAACGCCCGTGCCCAGATCTTGCGCGTAGAGCCCGTGTTTGCCATCACGGTGCGACGAGTAGGCCAGGCTGCGTGAATCGGGCGACCACGACGGGTTGTGGCTGAAGTCACCCCGGCCGGCTACGCGCTGCTGGCCGGAACCGTCAGCGTTCATCACGTAAACCTGTGGCTGCCCGTCTCGTGTGGACACGAAAGCAATGCGCCGTGCGTCCGGGGACCACACGGCGTTGTCGTTGTCGCCAGGGGCAGCAGTGAGAGCACGCGCTGCTTTGCTGCCCTCTACCATCACATGCAGCTGCATAGATCCGGTTGCGGTGGATGAAAACAGCAATTCACCAGCTTCAGCAGCCCAGCCCGCAAGGGCCAGTGTGGCCAGGCAGCAGGCCCGCATGGCGGCTGTTCTGTCGCTCTTGGATTGCATGGTGGCCTTTAGTTGGCGGCAGCGGCCATCATGCGCAGGTCGGCGAATCGCTGGTTGTTGGCTGCCAGCAGTTCAACGCGATAGGTGCCTGGCGCACCTGCAGTAACACCATGCGAGAACTTGCCTTCAGAGTCAGCCACGGTAGCCAAAATCGTGATCACCCCGCTGGGCGCGGTGACGCGGATGGACACCACCGAGCCTGCAGCTACCCCGCCGCCACTGACGGTGACGGTTTTACCCACCGGCGCCACTGAAGGCGCGCTGGCATAGTGTTGAGCCTGGGCTGCGCCGGCGATAGCCAAGGCGGC
>JANNMQ010000292.1:0-1987 GCA_031398045.1 Rubrivivax sp. | reverse complement strand
GAACCATGGACCCGCAACAAGTCATCTCCGCTGGCCACGATGGCCTGATGATTCTGCTGATGGTGGCCGCGCCGGTGCTGCTGGTGGTGCTGGTGGTGGGCCTGGTGGTCAGCATCTTTCAGGCCGCGACGCAGATCAACGAAGCCACGCTGAGCTTTGTGCCCAAGGTGGTGGGCGCAGTGGCGGTGCTGGGTATTGCCGGGCCGTGGATGGTGAGCACGCTGGTGGAATACCTGCGTGCAGTGCTGTTGGCCATACCCGGTGCCGTGGGCTGATGCAAGTTTCCTTTCGGAATGCCAACCCCGTTCGGGCTGAGCTTGCCCTTCGACAAGCTCAGGGCGATCGGGGATAGAGGCTCAGTGCGAACGAGACTTGAACCGTGATCAGCTTTAACGAAAGCCAGGCCCTGGCCTGGATCACGCCGCTGCTGTGGCCGTTTTTGCGTGCACTGGCACTGTTCACCGCGTTACCGGTGTTGGGCCAGCGCAGCGTGCCTGCGCGGGTGCGCATTGCGCTGGCGGCGTTCATTGCACTGGCCGCACAGCCCAGCTTGCCGCCACTGGGCGCCGCAGCGCAGGTGGCGCTGGATTCGCCCACCGCGGTGCTGCTGGTGGTGCAGCAGGTGGTGATTGGCTTGTCTTGGGGTTTTGCGGTGCGGCTGGTGTTTGCGGCGGTTGAATTCGCCGGTGAACTGGTGGGCCTGCAGATGGGCCTGAACTTCGCCGGCTTTTTCGACCCCATCCGCGCCAGTGCGGCCACCGCCACCAGCCGCCTGTTTGGCACGCTGGTGGCGTGGCTGTTCATCGTCATCAACGGCCACTTGTTGGTCATCGCCGCGCTGGCGCAGAGTTTTCAGGCTTTTCCCATCGGGCCCGAGCCACTGGCCTTTTTTCGCCAGATGCAACCGCATCAATGGGGCGCTGAGATCTTCAGCACCGGGCTGTGGATAGCGATGCCGCTGATCACCATCCTGTTATTCGTGAACCTGGTGCTGGGCGCCATTTCACGCGTGGCGCCGCAGATCAACATTTTCGCCATCGGATTCCCGGTCACGCTGGGCGTGGGCCTGCTGGGCCTGCTGCTGACGCTGCCTTTCATGACGCAGCCCTTCACGATGACCCTGGAGCGGCTGCTGCAGCACTTTCAGTAGCGGCCGTTCGGACCGATCCTGTGCAAGCCCCTGTGCACTGACATTGCACACTGACATTGCACACTGACATTACACACTGACATTACACACTGACATCGCACGCTGACATCACACGCTGACATAACATGCGGTGATGCTGCACACACCAAGCCGGTCCCCTTCGTGAACGACGCCCTGCTGGCTGGCGCCACCGGATTGATCGGCCACGCGTTGGCTGATTTATGGGCCGCGTCGGTGCCACCGCCGGCCCGGCTGCACCTGCTGATGCGGCGCGCCATGCCAGCCGCGGCGCGTCAGGTCGTGCACCCGGTGGACTTCACACAGCTGCCGCCGCTGCCACGGGCCGGCACCGCGTTCTGCTGCCTCGGCACCACCATCAAGACAGCGGGGTCGCAAGCCGCTTTTCGTGCTGTGGACCACACCGCCGTGCTGGCCTTTGCGCGTGCAGCCAAAGCCGCCGGCGTGCGCCGCTTTGCGGTGGTGTCAGCGCTGGGCGCCAACCCGCATTCGGGCACGTTTTACAACCGCGTCAAAGGTGAGATGGAAGCCGAGCTGGCGACGCTGGGTTTTGCGCATCTGGTGATTGCGCGCCCGTCGCTGCTGAGCGGCAACCGCACTGCGCTGACGCAGCCGATGCGGCTGGGTGAACGCCTGGCGCTGGCGGTCACCGCGCCGCTGGCGCCGCTGATTCCGAAGGCTTGGCGGCCCATTGCTGCTGACACCGTGGCACAGGCGCTGCTGCGCGCCACCGCCGGGTCTGGCTCTTCGGGCGTGCAGGTGCTGGAATCGGCCGCGCTGCAGGACCTGGGCGCCTGAGACCGTTTTGCGGTCAGACGC
>JANNMQ010000275.1:0-3513 GCA_031398045.1 Rubrivivax sp. | reverse complement strand
GGTGCCAACCCACCTCACCGCCAATGTGCGGCTGCTTGAAGATCACCTGGCTCTGGCGCAGCTGCGGCTGTGCCAGCCCCAGGTCGGCGGCCAAGCGGGCCAGTGCCGGGCCGTGCGAAAAAGCCCGGTACACCGGGTCGACCCGATGCAGCGCGTGGCCGATCTTGTTGATGCTTTGCGCCTTGGGCACCCGCAGCTGGCCTTGTTCGTCCAGCGCTTCTTCTTCAAAAAAACAATGCACCGCGTGGGCTGAAGCCAGCAGCGCCGCGTCGGCCACCAGGCCGCGGCTGCGGGTGGAAAAGCGGCTGGCCTGCGGGCTGGGCTGGAAGGCATCCACCAGCGCATGGGCACGGGCCACCACAGCGCGCAATTCCTCGGCGGGCTTGAAGCCGGGCAGCAACAGGTACCCCTGCTCTTGCCATTGTTGGGTCTGGGTCGGGGTCAGCATGGGGCGGTGTTGTGAATGTGCTGCGCGGCGTCTCGTCCGGGGCCTATTTTCATCACTTGCACGGCCTCGAGCGCTTATCTTCCGCCGGTGGCGCCGCCCATCGCACCCACGCCAGCCCTGCCGCCGTGGCAGGGCACTTGCATTCACCGGCGAGCCCATCAAAAAGACCACTCACCCACAGGAGCTTCAATGTCGAACCCGACCTCGCACCCGGCGCCCGCAAAGCGCCCTTTCAGCCCACCGCGTAGGCAGCCACAGCGGCAGCAACTGGCCGCTGCCGTGCTGGCCACGTTGCCGGTCTGGTCGCTCAGCGCCTGGGCCCAGACGCCACCCGCCGCCGGTGAACTGCAGGTCATCACCGTGACCGCCGAACGCCGGCTGGAAAACATCCGCGACGTGCCCAGTTCGGTGTCGGCGTTGCAAGGTGACATCCTCGAAGTGCTGGGCACCAGCGGGCAAGACGTGCGGGCGCTGTCGGGCCGGGTGCCCAGCCTGAACATCGAATCGTCGTTTGGCCGCGCTTTTCCGCGTTTTTACATCCGCGGTTATGGCAACACCGACTTCCGCCTGAACGCTTCGCAGCCGGTGTCGCTGGTCTACGACGACGTGGTGCAGGAGAACCCCATCCTGAAAGGCTTCCCGGTGTTTGACGTCGACCGTGTGGAAGTGCTGCGCGGGCCGCAGGGCACACTCTTTGGCCGCAACACACCGGCTGGTGTGGTGAAGTTTGATTCCGTCAAACCGGGCAAAAGCGGCGACAGCTACGCCAGCATTTCTGCCGGCACCTTTCAAACTGTGAACGCCGAAGGCGCCGCCAACCTGCCCCTGGGCGGCGGCTTGGCGATGCGCATTTCGGTGCTGAACCAGACGCGCGACGACTGGGTGACCAACACCCATGCAGCAGGGCCGACCAAAGAGCTGGAAGGGTACCGCGACAGCGCGCTGCGCATACAGCTGGCGTACGACGGCAAAGTTGATGCCGGCAAAGACCTGAGCGTGCTGGCCAATGTGCACGGCCGCGACTACACCGGCAGCGCACGCCTGTTCCGCGCCAACATCATTCAGCCCGGCACCAACAACCTGGTGGCCGGTTTTGACAAACGCAAGATTTCCACCGACGGCGTCAACGACGCCGAGTTGCAGAACGTGGGCGGCAGCCTGCGCCTGCGTGTCGGCCTGGGGGGCATGGCACTGCATTCGATCACCGGCTACGAACATGTCAGCACCTTCAGCCGGGGCGACATCGACGGCGGCTTCGTCATCCCA
Organism: Rubrivivax sp.; assembly: GCA_031398045.1. Taxonomy (GTDB): domain Bacteria; phylum Pseudomonadota; class Gammaproteobacteria; order Burkholderiales; family Burkholderiaceae_C; genus Rubrivivax. The sequence goes on along the minus strand of JANNMQ010000275.1, from coordinate 1,799 downwards.
CAGCCCTTTCCTGCACCCAACATCACCGGCCCCGGTTTCATTCCCTTCGCGTCGGAATCGGCCGATGGCATGCCCAAACACAGCCAGATCACCCAAGAGCTGCGCCTGGAGTCCACCACCAGTGGACCCTTGAGCTGGCAGGCCGGCATCTTCCTCTTCCGCGAGGACTACAGAATCGAAAGCTTCAGTTACGACTCGACCGCGGGCAACCAACAAGACGGGTACCTGCGCGTGCGCCAGAAAAATGACGCCACTGCGGTATTTGGCAATGTGAACTTCGGCGTCACGCCCGACTTCAAGCTGCGCGCTGGCCTGCGTTACACGCGGGACAGCAAAAAATTCAACGTCGAGGACTACAACAACAGTGGTTTTGCGCCCTGCTTCGGCCCCAGCAACGGCTTCATCCCGGGGCCTGTCAAGTGCACGCTGGCACAGCTGGCGGGCCTGGGCCCTTTAAGCGCCAACCCCAAAGACAACAAACTCAGCGGGGACCTGAGTGGCACCTACGCGCTGAACAAGGACACCACGCTGTACGCACGTGTCGGCACCGGCTTTCGCGGCAGCAGCGTGCAAGGCGCCAGCGCTTTCAACAACCAGTCGGTGGCCGGCCCCGAGACCAACACGTCGGTGGAAGCGGGCGTGAAGGCCGACCTTTTCAACCGTCGCGCGCGCTTGTCGTTTTCAGCCTTCAGCTACACCGTGAAAGACCTGCAGCTCACGGCCGTGGGCGGCGCGGCCAACGCCAACATCCTGCTCAGCGCCAAAAAGGCCAGCGGCCAGGGCTTTGAGCTCGACCTGCAGGCTCTCCTGAGCAACCAGTTGGCGGCCAGCCTGGGTGTGGGCTACAACGACACCAAGATCAAGGACAGCGGGCTGGCTGTGGCCTTTTGCGCCGCTTGCACCGTGACCGACCCCAAAGCCGTGCGCGGCGGCAACAACGTGGCGCTGATCGACGGCAACCCGCTGCCACAAGCGCCCAAGACCACCGCCAACTTCACGCTGAAGTTCACGCAGCCGCTGGGCGCCGGTGACCTCTATGCCTTCACCGACTGGGTGTACCGCAGCAAGGTCAACTTCTTCTTGTACGAGTCGCCCGAATTCACCGGCAAGGCGATGACCGAAGGTGGCCTGCGGCTGGGCTACACCTGGGGCAGCGGCAAGTACGACGCGGCGGTGTTTGCGCGCAACATCACGAACCAGATCCGCATCGTGGGGGGCATCGACTTCAACAACCTGACCGGCTTCATCAACGAGCCGCGCACCTTCGGCGCACAGTTCAAGGCCACGTTCTGACCGGCCGGCTGCGCGCCTGACGGGCCCATCACGCGGCGCCGCCCGGTCATGACCGGGCGGCTTCAGGCCAGACCCTTAGACTGGCCGGGTCATGCAACTCAAGACCCTGGGCCTGCGGCCCTATTCACCCACTGAAGCCGCAATGCGCGCCTTTACCGCCGCGCGCGGCGAAGACACGCCTGATGAACTGTGGCTGGTAGAGCACGAGCCGGTGTACACGCAGGGCCTGGCCGGAAAGCCCGAACACGTGCTGACCAGCGGCGGCATACCCGTGGTGCAGACCGACCGCGGCGGCCAGGTCACCTACCACGGCCCGGGCCAGGTGGTGGCCTACCCGCTGCTGGACCTGCGGCGGCTGGGTTACTTCGTCAAAGAATACGTGTTCCGCATCGAAGAAGCGGTGATCGACACGCTGGCCGTGCTGGGCGTCACCGGGCACCGTGTGCGCAGCGCGCCCGGCATCTACGTGCGGCTGGCCGACCCGCAAGGCCACAGCCGGCTGCAGG
>JANNMQ010000254.1:0-1731 GCA_031398045.1 Rubrivivax sp. | reverse complement strand
TGATGATGGGCGAAGTCCTGGCGCGCGTCGATGCGACCAATCAGCAGACGGTGGTGCGCCAGTCTTTGGCAGCACTGGATGCGGGTCTTGTGTCGCAAGCGCAGGCCGGGGCTGCATTTGCCCGGACGGAAGCCTTGGGCGGCGGTGGGCCAGCAGGTAGCGGCTTTGGCGCGTGTGGGCGACATCCGCATGCTGTCGTCCGACAGCTGTGCCATTTGTGTCGTGGCGCGCGGCTGGCTGCAGGAAAACAAGGTGCCGTTCAGCGAATGCAGCATCGAACGCGATGCAGCTTGCCGCGAAGCTTTTGAAGCCACCCACTCGCCCGGCACGCCCGTGATGGTGGTGCGCGGGCTGCCGCAGGTGGGTTTTGATCCGCAGCGTGTGCTGCACCGTTTGCAAGCGCCGGGCTGAAGCGCCAGGCTGAAGCACCAAGACAGAGGGCGGGCCCCGTGCAGCCCGCTGCACAAGTCGCGACTACAGGCCCAGTTGCGCCAGTTCGCCGCGGCCCTGGCGAACCAGCATGGGCTCATCGCCGCTGAGGTCCAACACGGTGGTGGGCTGCATCGCGCAGGCGCCAGCGTCCACCACCGCCTGCAATTGTTTTTGCAGCCGGTCGCGAATCTCGGTGGCGTCGTTCAGCGGCTCGGTCTCGCCAGGCGCAATCAGGGTGGTGGCCAGCAGCGGTTCGCCAAACAGGGCCAGCAGTTCCTGCAGCACCTTGTGGTCGGGTACACGCAGGCCGATGGTGCGGCGGCTGGGGTGGCTCAGTCGCCGTGGCACTTCTTTCGTGGCTTCCAGGATGAAGGTGTAGGGGCCGGGCGTGCCCAGTTTCAGCAGCCGGTACTGGCGGTTGTCCACACGCGCAAAACGCGCCAGTTCGCTGAGGTCTTTGCACAGCAGCGTCAGGTGGTGTTTGTCATCCACTTGCCGTATGCGGCGCAGGTTCTCGGCAGCTGCCTTGTCGTCCAGCCGGCACACCAGCGCATAGCTGCTGTCGGTGGGCACGGCAACCACACCGCCGGCCTGCAAAATCTGTGCGGCTTGCTTCAGCAGCCGCGGCTGCGGGTTCTGCGGGTGAACTTCAAACAGCTGCGACAAGGTCGGCCCGCTTCCACCAAGTCAACGTCAGCCAGCGGTCACCGCAATCTTGCCGATGCGTGCCTGCCATTCACGTGGCGCTGTGTTGTGCACGCTGGTGCCAGTAGCGTCCACGGCCACGGTGACCGGCATGTCGACGACGTCAAACTCGTAAATGGCTTCCATGCCCAGGTCGGCAAACCCCACCACCTTCGCGCCCTTGATGGCCTTGGCCACCAGGTAGGCCGCACCGCCCACGGCCATCAGGTAGGCGCTTTGGTGTTTCTTGATGGCTTCCAGCGCAGTCGGCCCGCGTTCGGCCTTGCCCACCATGGCGATCAGTCCGGTCTGTGCCAGCATCATCTCGGTGAACTTGTACATGCGCGTGGCGGTGGTGGGGCCGGCCGGGCCCACGACCTCGTCGCGCACCGGGTCCACCGGGCCGACGTAGTAGATGACGCGGTTGGTGAAGTCCACAGGAAGTTTTTCGCCCTTGGCCAGCATGTCCTGGATGCGTTTGTGGGCAGCGTCACGGCCGGTCAGCATCTTGCCCTTCAGCAGCAGCGTCTGGCCCGGTTTCCAGCTCGCCACTTCGGCGCGTGTCAGCGTGTTCAGGTCCACCACCTTGCTCTTTTGGTAGTCGGGCGCCCACTG
>JANNMQ010000200.1:0-5334 GCA_031398045.1 Rubrivivax sp. | reverse complement strand
ATCCAGATGCGCAGCGTGCCCACGCACCGCGCGCGCATCATTGCTGCCAACAACATCCTGAATGCGCTCTTCATGATCGTCAGCAGCCTGGGCGTGGGCGCGCTGCTGGCTGCGGGTTTCAGCATCCCGCAGGTGTTTCTGGTGGTGGGGCTGCTGAACGCGGTGGTGGCCTTCTACATCTTCATGCTGGTGCCTGAATACCTGCTTCGTTTCGTGGCATGGGTGCTGACGCGGCTGGTCTACCGCTTCAAGGTGCAGGGCGACGAACACCTGCCCACGCAGGGCTCGGCCATCCTGGTCTGCAACCACGCCAGTTTTGTCGATGCCGTGTTGCTGATGGCGGCCAGCCCGCGGCCCATCCGCTTCATCATGGACAGCCGCATCTTTGCGATGCCGGTGCTGGGAGCCCTGTTTCGCCTGGCCAAGGCGATACCGATAGCGCCCCGGCGCGACAACCCGGCGGTCTACGAAGCGGCCTTTGCGCAGGCTCGGCAGGTGCTGGACGCGGGCGACTTGCTGTGCATCTTTCCTGAAGGCGCTGTCTCACGCGACGGCAGCCTGGGTGAATTCAAGGCCGGGGTGATGAAGGTGCTGCAGACCCACCCAGTGCCGGTGGTGCCGATGGCGCTGCACGGTTTGTGGGGTTCGTTTTTCTCGCGCATTGAAAGAGGCACGGCGATGGTCAAACCCTTCAGGCGCGGGCTGTTCAGTTCGGTGGCGTTGACGGTGGCGCCTGCCGTTGCGGCGCAGCAGGTGACGCCGGCGCTGCTGCGCCAGCAAGTGGCGGACCTGTTGCAGGCCGGTGCCGGCTGATCCAGTGTTGCAATTCGGCCGTTATCGTTGCCGGGACGCTTGGCCCACAGCAGGTGAGATTGCCTGACAGGTCCACCAAGTCGCACCCCCCGAGTCAAACCACCATGTTGAAACTGCTGGGCAAACCATCTTCCATCAACGTGCGCAAGGTGCTGTGGCTGTGCGCAGAATTGCAGTTGCCCATTGAACACGAGGCCTGGGGTTCCGGTTCCAAGCCCACGCAGACAGCGGCCTTCCTGGCGTTGAACCCCAACGGTCTGGTGCCGGTGCTGCTGGACGGTGCGCTGGTGCTGTGGGAATCGAACACCATCTGCCGCTACTTGGCCGGCCGCCAGCAGCGCAATGACCTGCTGCCCACGGCACCGGCCGCGCGGGCCTTGGTTGAACAGTGGATGGACTGGCAAGCCACCGAGCTGAACACCGCCTGGCGGTACGCCTTTTTGTCGCTGGTGCGCCAGAGCGCAGCGCATGCCGATGCACAGGCGCTGGCGGCCAGCGTGGCCGAGTGGAACCGGCATATGCAGATCCTGGATCGTCAGCTCAACAAAACCGGCGCCTACGCAGCGGGTGACGTGTTCACGCTGGCCGATGTGGTGCTGGGCCTGTCGACCAACCGCTGGTTGATGACGCCCATGCAGCGGCCTGCACTGCCCGCCGTGGAGGCCTGGTTTGCACGCCTGCGCACGCGGCCGGGTTTTGTGCTGCACGGCGACAACGGCACGCCCTGACCACTGCGGTGGGGCTACCCAAGCAGGCCAAGCTGGCCAAGCAGGCCAAGCTGGCGTAGAGTGCTGTATAAATATACAGTCTTTGGAATGCACAACTCCAGCCCGGCTCCAGCCCAGCGCAAGCCCGTCCCCCCGCTGCACGGCGCACACCGACCGCAGCGTCATCCAGGAACGACCGCCATGCACAACGTCTCCGACACGCCGCCCGTCCTGCGCCCCCGCTTGCTGGATGCCTTGCGCGAGCAGATCCGCTACCTGCACTACAGCCTGCGCACCGAAGACGCCTACATCTATTGGGTGCGGGCCTTCATCCACTTCCACCACATGCGGCACCCTGCCGAGCTGGGCGCTGTGGAGATTGAAGCCTTTCTCACCTGGCTGGCTGCTGAACGGCAGGTGGCGCCGCGCACGCACCAGCAGGCTTTGTCAGCGCTGCTGTTTCTGTACCAGAAAGTGCTGCGACAAGATTTGCCGTGGATGGGCGAAATCGGCCGCCCGCGTTCGCCGCAACGCCTGCCGGTGGTGCTGGGTCCCGACGAGGTGCGCGCGGTGCTGGCGCAGCTGGACCAGCACGAACTGCAACTGGGCATGCCCCACGGCTTGCTGGGCCGCTTGCTCTACGGCACCGGCATGCGTTTGCTGGAAGGCCTGCGGCTGCGCGTGAAGGACATCGACTTCGACCGTCGGGCCATCATCGTGCGCGAAGGCAAGGGTGCCAAAGACCGCGTGGTGATGTTGCCGGCGGCGTTGGAAGCGCCGCTGCAGGCCCAGCTGCAGCAGGCCAAGATGGTGTGGGCTGCAGACCGCGCGGCCGGTTTTGGCGGCGTGCATGTACCGCACGCCCTGGAACGCAAATACCCGCGGGCGGCGCAGTCGTGGACCTGGCACTGGGTGTTTCCGCAGGCCAAGCCGGCCTGGGACCCCCGCGGCGCGGGGCTGCGCCGGCACCATTTTCTGGAAGGCAACTTTCAGCGTGTTTTTAAGCTGTCGCTGGCCGCAGCGGGCATCGCCAGGCCTGCAACGCCGCACACACTGCGCCACTCTTTTGCCACCCATCTGCTGCAGTCGGGCTACGACATCCGCACCGTGCAAGAACTGCTGGGGCATGCCGATGTCAGCACCACCATGATCTACACCCACGTGCTGCGCCTGGGCGGCGGCGCGGTGCGCAGCCCGCTGGACAACCTGGCGGCCGCGAGCACGGCAGCGAGCATGGGCACGGGCCCAGGTACGGTCGCAGGCGCATTGCCGCCTGCCTTCGGCGCGCCGGCGGCCTTGCCAGCGCCTGGTTGCGCGCCAGCTTTTGCCCCTGCTTTTCCCCCTGCTTTTGCCCCTGAACCCCGCGCGGTGTTTGCAACCACCTGGCCCCCTGCACCGCCCGTGCGCAAGCACCACGCCCGTGAACCCGACCTTGTTACCCAGCCCTGACGCCACACTTCCTGGCTACGCTGAACTTTTCTGCCGCAGCAACTTCAGCTTTCTGAACGCTGCTTCGCACCCCGAAGAGCTGATTGAGCGCGCGCAGGCGCTGCGCTACCAGGCACTGGCCATCACCGATGAATGTTCGCTGGCCGGGGTGGTGCGCGCGCATGTGGAAGCCCAGCGGCTGCAGTTCCCGCTGATCATCGGCGCCGAGATGCAACTTTCGGCAACGGATGCACAGACGGGTTCAGCGCCTGTTTCAGCGGCCCCGCCGTTGCACACCGCTCGCAGCGAGGGCTTGTGCAACAGCCCCACCGGCCCCCACCTGGTGCTGCTGGCGCAGTCGCGACGTGGTTACGGCGATCTGGTGCAGTGGATCACCGTGGCCCGCCGCCGTGCGCCCAAGGGGCAGTACCTCGCGTTCATGTCCGACCTAGAAGGCCAGGTGCCGCATGCGCCCATGCTGGCCGGACTGCCCGGCTGTCTGGCGCTTTTGGTGGCAGCGCCGCAGCCCTTGCAGACGCTGCTGCACCATGCGCTGTGGCTGAAAACCTGGTTTGGCGACCGTGCGTCGCTGGCCTTGCCCTTGTTGTGCCACCCCCATGATGCGTGGCTCGTCGACCAGGTTGACCAGGTGGCCGCGCGCAGTGGCCTGCCGGTGGTGGCCGTGGGCGCTGTGCAGATGCATGTGCGTGCACGCAAGCCGCTGCTGGATGCGCTGGTGGCCACGCGCTTGAAATGCAGCGTCGCGCAGGCCGGCGCTGCGCTGCCACCCAATGCCGAAACGCACCTGCGTTCGCGTGTGCGTCTGGCCAACCTGTACCGGCCCGAGTGGTTGGCCGCCACGCTGGATCTGGCCGCGCGCTGCAACTTTTCACTGTCTGAACTGCGCTATGAATACCCGCGCGAAATCGTGCCCGACGGCCACACCGCCACCAGCTGGCTGCGACACTTGACGGAAGCGGGCGCGCGGCAGCGTTATGCGCCAGAACCGGGCCTGGGCACCGAGGCTGTGCAAGACCCCACCGCCGCGCACACCGCCGACCCCGTTCCCCCCGCCGTGCGCGCAATGATCGAACACGAGCTGGCGCTGATCACGCAGGTGGCTTACGAGCCTTATTTCCTCACCGTGGCCGACATCGTGCACTGGGCGCGCAGCCAGGGCATCTTGTGCCAGGGGCGCGGCAGCGCAGCCAATTCAGCGGTCTGTTATTGCCTGGGCGTGACAGCGGTGGACCCTTCAAAAAGCACATTGCTTTTTGAACGTTTCATCAGCGTTGAACGCAACGAACCACCCGACATCGACATCGACTTTGAACACCAGCGCCGCGAAGAAGTCATCCAGTACATCTACCGCAAGTACGGCCGCCACCGCGCGGCACTGACCGGCGTGGTCGTCTCTTACCGGCCACGTTCGGCCCTCCGCGACATGGGGCGCGCCCTGGGCATCGACCTCGAACGCATCGAAGCCGTGGCCAAGAGTCAGCACTGGTGGGATGGTAGATCGATCCAGTCAGAACGCCTGCGCGAAAACGGCTTCGACCCCGAGTCTCTGGTGTGCAAGCTGTGGATGGAGCTGACTGCGGCGCTGATCGGCTTTCCGCGCCACCTGTCGCAGCACCCCGGCGGTTTTGTCATTGCGCGTGATGACCTGGCGCAGTTGGTGCCGGTGGAAAACGCAGCCATGGAAGGCCGCAGCGTCATCCAGTGGGACAAAGACGACCTCGATGCGCTGGGCTTGCTGAAGGTCGACATCCTGGCTTTGGGCATGCTCAGCGCCATCCGCCGTGCGCTGGTGTTTGTTGGCCACAAGCTGGGCCACCCGCTGGAACTGCACCAGGTGCCGAAAGAAGACAAAGCCAGCTACGAGATGCTGTGCCGGGGCGACAGCGTGGGCACTTTCCAGGTTGAAAGCCGGGCCCAGATGAGCATGCTGCCGCGCTTGCAGCCGCGCTGTTTTTACGACCTGGTGATTGAAGTGGCCATCGTGCGCCCCGGCCCCATCCAGGGCGGCATGGTGCACCCTTACCTGTTGCGCCGCAGCGGCGAAGAGCCGGTGCACTACCCCAGTGACGAGGTGCGCCAGGCGCTTTCGCGCACGCTGGGCGTGCCGATTTTTCAAGAACAGGTGATGCAGCTGGCGATACGGGCCGCCGACTTCACCCCCGGTGAAGCCGACCAGTTGCGCCGCGCCATGGCGGCGTGGAAGCGCAAGGGCGGCCTGGGGCCCTTCCATGAAAGGCTGGTGGGCCGCATGGTGGCCAAGGGTTATGAGCTGGACTACGCCGAACGCATCTTCAAGCAGATCCAGGGCTTCGGCGAATACGGTTTCCCGGAAAGCCACGCCGCCAGTTTTGCGCTGCTCGTGTAT
>JANNMQ010000197.1:0-10775 GCA_031398045.1 Rubrivivax sp. | reverse complement strand
TGCGGCATACAGCAGCGTCAGGCGGCCGGACATCAGCTCTCGCTCCACCTGCCGTGCCGCTTCGGCGTCCAGCGTGCTGTTCAGGAACGCGGCCTTCACGCCCACTTCGTGCAGCGCGCCCACCTGGTCGTGCATCAATGCAATCAGCGGGCTCACCACCACCGCCACACCCAGGCCGGCGCGGTGGCGTTGGATGGCCGGCACCTGGTAACACAGGCTTTTTCCGCCACCGGTAGGCATCAGCACCAGCGCGTCGCCACCGCCCGCCACATGGTCGACGATGTCGCGCTGCGCACCCCGGAAAACCGGGTAGCCAAACACTTCCTGCAGCACCTGCTGTGCGCTGGGCATGGGGACTGCGGCGGCCGCACTGGCCCTGTCGCCCGTCGCCCCTGCGCTGCCTGCGTCGGACCTGCGTGCGGCCGGCGGGCGGGCCACCACGCCCTCGGGCCAGTCGTTGGACCCGTCGTCGGGGGGGTACAGAGGCAGGTCGGTGAACACAGCAGACATCGTGGACCGGCATCGTACGCGAGCATCGTGCTGCAGGGGCCCAACACCGACCACCCTCTGATGGGGTCGTCCAAGCTGGCGAACCCGTTCGGGGGCCGGGAACCGGCCCCAGTGGGTGATGTCCAATACAAGGCCGGGGGCGATAATCAGGCCATCACACACCACCCCTGCAGCAGCGGAGCACAGCCATGGCCAGCGTCAACAAAGTCATCCTGATCGGCAACCTGGGCAAAGACCCCGAGATTCGCTACATGCCCAGCGGCTCGGCCATTTGCAACGTCACCATCGCCACCAGCAGGGTGTCGAAAGACAAAACCAGTGGCGAGAAACAAGAACAAACCGAATGGCACCGCGTGGTGATGTTTGATCGGCTGGCAGAAATCGCCGGTGAATACCTGAAAAAAGGCAAGTCGGTCTACATCGAAGGCCGCCTGCAGACCCGCAAGTGGACTGACAAGGACGGCATCGAGAAGTACACCACCGAGATCGTGGCTCAGGAGATGACGATGCTGGGTGGCCGTGAAGGCGGTGGTGGTGGTGCGGGCGCAGGCATGGGCGACGACGAGATGGGTGGCAGCACCCGCGCGCCCCAACGCAGCGCAGCGCCGGCCCGCAGTGCGCCGCCGGCACAGAAACCGGCTGCCAAGAGCAGCACCGGTTTTGAAGACATGGACGACGACATTCCGTTCTGACCTTCGGCTGGGTCAGTCAGCGCAGGCCCTGTGGCTGCTCAGCCCAGGGCGCCAGCCGCCGCCAGCTTGGGCATGTTGGCCATCGCCGCCATCGACTGCTCACGAAGCCGCGCAATGGTGGCCAGCTTCTCGGTGTCTTGCGGGTCTATGCCCGTCATCAACTTGCCAAAACCGTCGAGGCGGCTGTTGCGCACCCATGTACGCAGCGTCTTGTCCTGGCCCCACTGAAACTGGTTCCACAGACTGACCATCATCGAGCGTGGGTAATCCTGCAGCCGGTGCGGGAAAGGCACGCTGGCACACAAGCGGTTTTTCTCGGCGTCGCCGTCGTAGTGGGTCTCGACATAAGCCGTCAGCGCCGCGCTGAAGGTGGGCAGCGGCAGCCGCACCACCTGCAGCACGATGCGGCCGGGCTGGAAGATGGGCTGCACCGGGCGCGGCTCCACGGCCGACGCGGTGCAGTCGACGCACATAGTGCCTTCGGCCAACGTTTCGGTGCCCTGCTCGAGCAACAGCCGATCGGCTTCGATGGCCTGCACATGGCCTTTGCGCACCACGCGGCGCACGCGGCGCAGCAGCTCCACTTCGCCTGCGGAGATGGTGGCCAGGTGGAACATGGTCGGCTGACGACCCGGGTCGATGCGCAGCACCGCGCCGCAGCCTTCCAGGCGCGCGAACAGGTCATCGATGGAGGCGGCCTTGGCGAAGGCCTCCATCTGGTCGGCCTGGCCGCCGATGGCCTGTTTGAAGAATTCCGGCCCCGGCTGCGTGGTGATGCGGTTGACGAGCCATGAATCACGCGGCATCACCCACTGGATGCTGTCGGCTTCAGCGCCAGACTGCAACAGCCAGACCACCGCGTCCATCGCCGTCTTGCCGGCGCCCAGGATGGCAAAACGGCGCGGACGTGCGGCCGAGGTCTTTGCGGCCCACAGCTGTGGCAGCGCATTGGGCGCCACCAGTTGCACCCCCGGCGCCACCGTGAACTTGGGTGTGTGGGTGGCGGGCACGGGCGGGCTGTAGTAGGTGGCGTCGACGATTTTCTTGCGCACCTGGACCTGCGTGCGTTGGCCCGACAGGATCGACTCGAATTGCCCCGTGCCGGCGTCGTCTTGGCACTGAAAGTCACACATCGGGTGATAGGCCACACGGCCGCTGGGCAGCAGCCGGTCTTTCATCACGCGGTCGTAGTAGGCGGCAATCTCGGGCCCAGTGGCCAGTTCATACAAGCCCTGGTTCAGGCCATGCAGGTCCTTGCGGCCACTGCCCAGCTCCATCGAGTTGACGCCATAGAAAGCCGAGGGCTGGTGCAGTGCGACAAAAGAATACGCATCGTTCCAATGTCCGCCGGGTTTGCCGTGGCGGTCAATGATGGTGACGTGGGCGTCACTCTCGGTGACGAGTGTGTCGGCAAACGCCATGCCGACAGCACCGCTGCCGATAACGAGATAGTCGGTACTGATGGTGTGCACGCCGTGCCTCGCCAGAGACTTGACCGTTCGGGCCCAGGCTTCATACGGAAACCGGGTTACAGCCCAGCGCGGCGGCGCGGCGTCCAGCGCTCAAATAGCGCAGATGGCGTTTGCGTCGCTGCGTTGCGTCGCTCTGGGGAGCCCGAACTTTGCCAGAGCTTTGGAAAGCGGTGCTGAACGCTGGCGGTGGCTGCCGGTTTGCAGCCTTGGAAGACGGTGTAGACCGCGCCAGCTGCTTGCGCGCACGTGCAACCCACCCACTCCAGATCGTCCATCTGGGTCTTCAACAGCAAGTGCACAACAGACTGAGCACCCCGCGGCTCGGCGACAACGCTGCAAGCACCGCTGTGGACGGGCTGGCCGGACCTGGCGGCGCAAGGGTCTGGCCGACCCTTGCCGCCTGCGACCAAGACTTACGGGCGGGGGGCTGATGCCGCCGGCGGCACCACGATCACTGTCGTGCCCGTGCCCGAGGTGCCCGGGGCGCCCTGGACGCCCTCGGCGCCCTGGTTGCCTGTGGCACCCGTGCTGCCGGTTGTGCCCCTGGCGCCGGTGTCACCCGTGCTGCCGGTACTTCCCGTGCTGCCGGTATTGCCTGTATTGCCCGTGTTTCCTGTACTGCCGGTGGCGCCTGTTGCACCTGCCGGGCCAGGAACCCCGACCACCACAGGCGCAGGGGGCGCGGACTGATTGCACGCGGCCAGAGCCAAAGGCAGCATCAGTGCCAGCGTGATTGTGGTGAGCTTCATGGGTCTTCTTTCGTGGCCGTGGCCATCACTGGGTCGGTGGTCTGCAAAGTGCAGGCACCTCATAAGACCGGTACGCTAGAGCGAAGACACAGGCCCGCCCGTAGGACAGCGCCGCAGCCCGTCGTGGGCGCAAGTCGCCTGCCCAGGCCAATCAGGCCAATCAGGCCAGGCCGATCCTGAACGGGGGCGGTGCTTGCCGGCGCTGCAAGCACCGCCGCACCAGAAACGGCGTCCTGGCCAAACGCGCCACATCGTTGGAAAACACCGCCGACCGCAGCGCTGCAACCCGGGCAGAACAGCAGGTTGTGCAGAAGGTTTTGCGGCATTCATCATGCCCCTTGCATACCACTATGGGTATGCAGTATGATACCCGGCATGGTATCCAAAACCCTCTCCATCCCTGCCCATGATTGGCAAGCGCTTCTCGCAGGGAGCTGGCATCGGGCCCGCGCTGCGACAGCGTCGGGCATAGGCGCCACCGCAGCGGTGGCGGTTGTGTCCACAGGTGCTGCGCTGGCGCTGGTCATCGCGCTGGCCGCCCCACCCGCTGCAGCTGCAGCGCCGGCCAACACCATCCAGGTGCCCACGGCTGTGGTGGGCAGCCAAGGCAGCAGCAGTGGTTTTGAGATTGAAGCCACGCTGCAGGCCGTGCAGCAAAGCACGGTGTCGGCGCGTGTGGGCGGCTCGATGCTGCAACTGGCCGTGAAAGTGGGCCAGGCCGTGAAAGCCGGGCAGTTGCTGGCGCGTGTGGACGACCGCGAGCTGCAGGCCGCGGTGGCCGCTGGCGACGCCGCCGTGGCGCAGGCCCAGGCGGCGCAGACACAAGCCCAGCAACAGCTGCAGCGCCAGCGCGACCTGCGCGCGCAGGGCTTCCTGAGCGCCGCTGCACTGGACAGCGCCACCGCACAGGACCAGGCCGCTGCCGCCGCCGTGCTGCAAGCCCAGGCCCTGCGCCAGCAGGCCACGCTGGCGCGCGGCTTTGCCAGCGTGACCGCGCCGTTTGACGGTGTGGTGCTGGCCACACACATTGAAGCCGGTGAACTGGCCACCCCAGGCCGGCCACTGCTTACCTTGTATGCACCGGGCCGTCTGCGCGCTGTGGTGCAGTTGCCGTCCAGCCGCGCACAAGCGGCGCGTGCTGCGCAGACCACCGAAGTGATACTGGCCGACGGGCGCCGCATCACACCCAGCAGCCGCCAGGAACTGCCCGGCGCCGACGCCGTGTCGCAAACCACCGAATGGCGGCTGGAGCTGCCGGCAGCGGTCAAGCTCACCCTTTCAGCGGCTACACCGGCTGCTTCGTCTGTTGCTGCAGCAGCAGCCGCCGCAAACACATCGCCCAACCCCGGCCTGCAGCCCGGTCAGTCGGTGCGTGTGCGTTTTGCCGGTGCGCCGGCAGGGGCCGGTGCCAGCACCAGCCCGGCACACCTGGCGGTGCCCGCCAGTGCGGTGCTGCACCGCGGTGAACTGCAGGCCGTTTACGTGGCGCAGGAAGGCCGTTTTGTGCTGAAGGCTGTGCGCCTGGGCGCGGCATCGGGCACCCAGCAAGAAGTGCTGGCTGGCCTAAAGAGCGGTGAGCGCATCGCACTGGACCCCGTGCGTGCGGGCCTGGCCGGCGCCGTGCCGGCGGCGCAGTGAACCCGCGCAGCAAGCCACCAGCGCCATGAACCAAGCTGCCCCCACCCGCACGGAAGAAAAGCCGGCGCCAGCCCCGCTGGGCATTTCCGGCCGTCTGGCGCGCCAGTTTCAAGACAACGCGCTGACGCCCCTGCTGGCGCTGGTGGCGCTGCTGCTGGGCCTGTTTGCCGTGCTGGTCACGCCGCGCGAAGAAGAGCCGCAGATCAACGTCACGATGGCCAATGTGTTGATCCCCTTCCCGGGGGCCAGCAGTGCCGACGTGCAGAACATGGTGGCGCGCCCGGCCGAACAGGTGCTGGCGCAGATGGCCGGCATCGAACACACCTATTCCGTGGCCCGCCCCGGCCTGGCCGTGATGACGGTGCAGTTTGAGGTGGGCGTGGCGCGCACCGAAGCGCTGGTGCGGCTGTATGAGGTGTTGAACGCCAACCAGGACTGGCTGCCGCGCAACCTGGGCACGTTGACGCCCATCGTCAAGCCCAAGGGCATTGACGACGTGCCGGTGCTGGCTGTCACCTTGCACAGCAGCGACCCCAACACGGCCACCAGCACCGTCGAGCTGGGCCGCGTGGCGCATGCACTCGAGGCCGAACTGAAGCGGGTGCCCGGCGCGCGCGCAGTGGCCACCATCGGCGCCCCCGGCCGTGTGGTGCGTGTGGACCTGCAACCCGAGCGCATGCGCGAACGCGGCGTGGACCTGATGCGGCTGCAGCAGACCCTGGCCGCTGCCAGCATGGGCCTGCCTGCCGGCAGCGTGATGGACGACAGGGGCAGCGCCAGCCAGCTGCGTGTGGTGGAGACGAGCGAATTTCTGCGCAGCGCCGCCGAGGTGGCTGAACTGGTGGTGGGTGTCAACCAGGGCAAGCCGGTGTACTTGCGTGAAGTGGCGCAGGTGGAAGACGGGGCCGCGCAGCCCACGCACCAGGTGTGGTTCACGCCCGGTGCCGGGTGGGCCCGCAGTAACGGCAGTGACGGCAGCGAAGGCAGCGAAGGCCGCGACGCCAAAACCAAGCCGTCCTTCAGCGGCGGCCAACCCGCCATCACGCTGACGGTGACCAAAAAACCCGGCCAGAACGCCGTCGACGTGGCCAGCGCGGCCCGTGCGCGCATCGACGAGCTGCGCAACACACTCATCCCTGCCGGCATTGAAGCCACCGTGGTGCGCGACTACGGGGGCACCGCGGCCGAAAAAGCCAACAAGCTGATCCAGAAACTGGCCTTTGCCACCGCCGGTGTGATTGTGCTGGTGGGCCTGGCGCTGGGCCGGCGTGAAGCCGTCATCGTGGGCGCGGCCGTCATCCTCACGCTCACCGCCACGCTGTTTGCCAGCTGGGCCTGGGGCTTCACGCTGAACCGCGTGAGCCTGTTTGCGCTGATCTTCAGCATCGGCATCCTGGTTGACGACGCCATCGTGGTGGTGGAGAACATCCACCGCCACCAGGCGCTGCACCCGGGCATGCCGCTGCGCCAGATCATCCCCGCTGCGGTGGACGAAGTGGGCAGCCCCACCATCCTGGCCACGCTCACCGTCATTGCGGCGCTGTTGCCGATGGCCTTTGTCAGTGGCCTGATGGGCCCCTACATGAGCCCCATCCCCATCAACAGCAGCCTGGGCATGGCGCTGTCGCTGGCCATCGCTTTCACCGTCACCCCCTGGCTGGCGCTGAAGCTGATGAAAGCGCACCCCGCAGGCGACGCACATGCAGCGCAAGGCGCCGACGGCCAGCCCGCACCCGTCAAAGGCCTGGCCGGCTGGTTGCAACGCCTGTTCACCCGCGTGCTGACGCCGCTGCTGGCCAGCGCCGGCCGGCGCTGGATGTTGCTGTTGACCATACTGGTTGCACTGCTGTTGTCGGTGGCACTGGCTGCCATCCCCACCTCACGCCTGGGCGTGGTGCTGAAGATGCTGCCTTTTGACAACAAGAGCGAATTTGCGCTGGTGGTGGACATGCCCGCCGGCACACCGCTGGAAGACACCGCCAGCGCGCTGCACGAGATGGCCAGCCACCTGGCCAGCCAGCCCGAGGTGCTGCACCTGCAGGGTTATGTGGGCACCGCCAGCCCCATCACTTTCAACGGCCTGGTGCGGCAGTACTACTTGCGCGCCGACGCCGAACAAGGTGAGCTGCAGGTCAACCTGGTGGACAAACAACACCGCGACGAACAAAGCCACGCCATTGCGCAGCGCCTGCGCCCGGCGCTGGAGGCCATCGCCAAAAAACACGGCGCGAAACTGAAAGTGGTGGAAGTGCCACCCGGCCCGCCCGTGATGAGCCCGCTGGTGGCCGAGGTCTACGGCCCCGACGAAGCCGGCCGCCAACAACTGGCTGCGCGACTGGCTGCTCGTTTTGCCGCCACGCCCGACATCACGGCCGTAGACACCAGCAACCGTGAAGACGCACCACGCAGTTTCTTGCGTGTGCAGCGCCAGCGTGCCGACGCGCTGGGCATCCCGGTGGCTGCCATCGCCGCCACCGTGCAAGGTGCGCTGTCAGGGGTGGACGCCACCTACCTGCACGACGGCCACAGCAAGTACCCGGTGCCGGTGCGCCTGCAGCTGCCGCAGCAGTCGCAGGTGGGGCTGGCCGCGGTGCTGGCGCTGCCGATGCGTGCCGGGGTTCCCCCAGGGGCCACAGGCCCAGGGCAGCTGGTGCCGCTGTCTGAACTGGTGCGTGTGGAAGACAGCATCATCGACAAACCGCTGTTCACCAAAGACCTGCAGGGCTTGAGTTATGTGTTTGGCGACGTCGGTGCGGGCAAGGACGCGCAGACGCCCGATTCGCCGCTGTACGGCCTGTTCGGCATCCGCAACACACTGCAGCAGGCGGCGCTGCCCGGCACTGGCGAGCTGGGTGAATACTGGATCAAGCAGCCCGCCAACCCCTACAAGGCCTACGCCATCAAGTGGGACGGCGAATGGCAGATCACGTTCGAAACTTTCCGCGACATGGGCGCTGCCTACGGCGTGGGGTTGATCCTGATCTACCTGCTGGTAGTGGCACAGTTTAGAAGTTATGGCACACCGCTGGTCATCATGGCGCCGATACCGCTGACCATCATCGGCGTGATGCCGGTCCATGCGCTGCTGCAGGCCAATTTCACGGCCACCAGCATGATCGGCATGATTGCGCTGGCCGGCATCATCGTGCGCAACTCCATCCTGCTGGTGGACTTCATCGACCTGCAGGTGGCCCAAGGTGTGCCCTTCCGCCAGGCCGTGGTGAACGCCGCTGCCGTGCGTGCACAACCCATTTTGCTGACCGCGCTGGCTGCCATGTCGGGCGCGGTGTTCATCCTCGACGACCCCATCTTCAACGGGCTGGGTATCTCGCTGCTGTTTGGCATTGCGGTGTCGACGCTGTTGACGCTGGTGGTCATACCGGTCCTGTACTACGCGTTCAATCACCAGCGTCTTGAAGCCGGGCCCGGGACGGGGCCGCAAGACCCTGCACCACCGACCGAAACAGCGGCTGAAACAGCGGCCGCCTGATCCCGTTATCCCCTGATCCCCTGACCACCCCCGTTTTTTTTCCTCATCATCAACCTGGAGAATTTTCATGACCGTCGACCGTCTCATCCGCATTTTTGCTGGCAGTTTCATCCTGTTGTCACTGGCGCTGGGCGTGCAGGGCAGCCCGCTGTTTGTGTCGCCGTGGTGGCTGGCCTTCACGGCCTTTGTGGGCTTCAACCTGCTGCAGTTCGGATTCACCAACGTTTGCCCGCTGGGGTTCATCCTGCGCAAGCTGGGTGTGCCCGAGGGCACGGTTTCCTGCAGCCGCTGAAGGTAGCGGCGTGGCCACCGCGGCCGGCGGGCCCGGCACCACAATCGATGCACCGTGTTTTGAGGCCCTGCCCATGTCCGACCTTGCCGACGAAAAAACCCGCACCGACTTGCTGAATCGCCTAAAGCGCGCCGAAGGCCAGCTGCGGGGCATCCAGCGCATGATTGAAGAGAACCAGCCCTGTTTGGACATCGCCACGCAGATGGCCGCTGTGCGCAAGGCCCTGGACAGCACCTATGTGCGCATGACGGTGTGTTTCATGCAGCAGGAGCTGCAAGCCCGGCTGCACGGCGCCACGGCCGCGGCGGGTACAACCGGCGCGGCAGTGGCCGACGGCGCCATCGACGAACACATCGACCATGTGCTGGAAGATGTGACGGCCTTGCTGGCCAAGCTGCGTTGATGGCGCAGCGCCATGCATGCCAGCGCCATGAATGCGACCGCCAAAACACCGCTGAAGTTCGTCGGCCCGGCCTGGTTTTCCATCGTCATGGGGCTGGCCGGCCTGAGCCTGGCCTGGTACCGCGCCATACCGTTGATGGGCGAGGCCGCCAGCGTGCTGGCCGCCGTGCTGGGCGTGGCCACGCTGGTGGTTTTTGTGTTGTTGCTGGTGGCCGCTGCCGCCCGCTGGATGCACCACCGTGCGGCCTGGCACGAAGACCTGAAACACCCGGTGCGGCACGCTTTTGTGGCTGCGCTGCCGGTGTCGCTGATCTTGGTGGCCACCGCCGGCACAGCCTTGTTGGGCCCGCAGTCTGCAGTGTCGGCCTTGCTGCAAGCCGCCTGGGGCACGGGCGCCGTGTTGCAGTGGGGCGTCACAGCGTGGGTGCTGGCACGCTGGTGGCGGCCTGCTGCGCAAGGCGGCTTTCAATGGGCGGGCATGACACCGGTGATGTTCATTCCGGTGGTGGGCAATGTGCTGGTACCACTGGCCGGTGTGCCGCTGGGCCACGCCGACTGGGCGGCCGCACAGTTTGCGGTGGGCCTGCTGTTCTGGCCCGTGCTGCTGGTGCTGCTGGTGGTGCGCATCGCGCTGCAGGGTCTGTGGCCTGAACGGCTGCTGCCCAGCACCTTCATCTTTCTGGCGCCGCCGGCGGTGGTGGGCCTGTCGTTGCTGCAACTGGGCGCGCCGCAAGCGCTGGCCTGGGGCTGCTGGGGTGTGGCGCTGTTTTCGCTGTTGTGGGTGGGCGCGCTGCTGCCGCGCATCAAGGCGCTGGCCTTTGGGCTGCCACATTGGGCCATGAGCTTTCCGCTGGCGGCCACCGCCGCCCTGAGCCTGCGCCTGGCCACACCGGGCACGCCAATGGCGCTGTTTGCGCTGGCGCTGCTGGCCCTGGCTTCGGTGGTGGTGGTGATGCTGCTGGCCGGCACCGTGCGCGGGCTGCGCCAGGGCACGCTGCTGGCGCCCGAGCCGGTGGCCACGCTGCAGGTGGCACCCAGCAGTTAGGGCCGCAGTTCGGGCCGCAGTTGGCGCCGCAGGTGGGGAAGCACTTTGGGATGCAGCCGGTGCCGCTACGATGCAGCCCATTCCTACAGCTGGAGCCCCGGCATGCAGCGCAGACCCGCCCTGGCCACCTTCACGGCCGCACTCGTTGCCAGCCTGGGGCTGGGCCTGGCTTCACAGCCGGCGCTGGCCCAGTCCAAAAAAGACACGGCCGTGCTGGCCATGACGCTGGAGCCCCCCGGCCTGGACCCCACCGCCGGTGCGGCCAGCGCGATTGCCGAGGTGGTGCTGTACAACGTCTTCGAGACGCTGACCAAGATCAACAGCGACAGCCGCACCGCGCCGCTGCTGGCCGAGAGCTGGGTGGTGTCTGACGATCTCAAGACCTGGACCTTCAAGCTGCGCACGGGCTTGAAGTTCCACAACGGCGAGCCCTTCGACGCCGCCAGCGTGAAGTTCAGCTTCGACCGCGCGGCCGACAAAACCAG
>JANNMQ010000192.1:0-5538 GCA_031398045.1 Rubrivivax sp. | reverse complement strand
CCTCTCACAACGGGCTGCTGGCTTGCAGCGCAGCACCCCGTTCAAACCATGCCAGCTCGTCGCGCAGCCGCACCACCTCACCCACGATGGTGAGACAGGGTGACCTCAGCCCGGCGGCCTGCACCGCAGCGGCCAGTGTGGCCAGCGTGGCGCACACCGTTTGCTGTTGCGCCAGCGTGCCTTGGGACACCACGGCTGCGGGCCAATCTGCAGGCAGACCGTGCGCCATCAGCTGGCGGCAGAGCGCAGCCAGCCCCGACAACCCCATGTAGATAACCACCGTCTGGCGTGGGCGCGTCAACGCGGGCCAGTCCAGGTCGCAACTGCCGTCTCTGAGGTGGCCGGTGACAAAAGTGCAGCTCTGGGCAAAGTCGCGGTGCGTCAGCGGTATGCCGGCGTAGCTGGCAACCCCGCAGGCGGCGGTGATGCCGGGCACCACTTCAAAAGGCACACCGGCGCGCGCCAACACCTGCAGCTCTTCACCACCGCGCCCAAACACAAAGGGGTCACCGCCCTTCAATCGCACCACCTGACGGCCCTGGCGCGCCAGTTGCACCAGCAAGTGATTGATGTCCTCTTGCGGCAGGCTGTGGCGCGCACGCTCCTTGCCCACATAACGGCGCTCGGCTTGCGCGCCCACCAGCGCCATCACACCGTCGCCCACCAGGTTGTCGTAGACCACCACGTCGGCATGCGCCAGCAGGCGCGCTGCGCGCAATGTCAACAATTCGGGGTCGCCGGGGCCGGCACCCACCAGGTAAACGGTTCCCGGGGCTTGCACGCCGTCGGGCCCGCGGCCATCGCCGATCAGCTTCGGCCTATCAAACAAGTTGTTCATGGCAGTGGGCATCGGTAGCGGGTCTGGACCACGTTCATCATCCGCCGCGGCGTCCGCAGCCACCTCTTACCGTAGACATGGGTCTGGTCCTTGTTTCTATGCAGCGATCAGTGTCTGGATGGAACACGCAAGATCCTTGCCAGGCGGCTCTCAGTTTTTACGATTCACCCCTCAGCTTGCCGCCCACACACACCATGGGCCGGCACCTCGTGCATGCACAGGCGCCGCGTCTGCCGTGCTGGGGCTGTTTTGCCAGCTGTGTGTTCACGCCCTTTCGCTGTCCCACAACAAATATTTCAGTGTGGCCACCGAACCCGCAGCGATGCCCAGCACGGCAATGATCGACCCGATGGACAGCGTGGACAGTCCCGTCATGCCCTGGCCCACGGTGCAGCCCAAAGCGGTCACACCCCCAAAGCCCATCAACACCGCGCCCAGCAACTGCGAACGCAAGTCGGAAAGTGATGCAAAACCTTCCCAGCGCAGCTTGCCGGTGCCCAGCGCATAGGCCGCCGAACCCAGCACCACCCCCAGGGCACTGGCAATGCCAAAGCTCAGTTTCAGGGAGCTGTCGGTCCACAGCATCAACAGCTCCAGGCTGTAAGCCACGGGGGCCACAAAGCTCAGCGATTCCACCGTGCGTGTGTTGGTGGCGAAGTAGACGTTTTCCAGCGTGTCCGGGTTTTCGCCAAAGCCCAGGTGCCCACTGATGGTCCAGGCCACCACCACCAACAGGCCCAGCACGGTGCCGCCCATCAGCTGCACGCCGTTGGCGCGGAAGCGGCGGTCCTTGGCGATGAAGACCAGCAGAGCCAGCACCACCACCGCGGCCACCACAGCCAAAGCTTGTGTGGCGTCCAAGCCCAGCAGGCGCGACGCCGCAGTGGCCAGGCTCTGGTCGGGCCAACCTTTCTCGCCCAGGTCGATGCGCACCGGGTCCAGCCACTGGGCGCGCCACTGGCCCAACACGCCTTTGAGCGTCATGTAAGCGGCCAGGCCCATGAACACCAGCACCACCAGCGAACGCAAACTGCCACCACCCAGGCGCAGTAAATTTTTGTTGACGCAGCCACCCGACAGCGTCATGCCCACGCCAAACACCAGACCACCCACCAGCAACGACAACCACGGCAGGTTCGGACGCAAAGCCACCGCCTTGGCCAGGTCGACCTGAGCACCCAGGCGCAGCAACGTGGCGCCGGTTATGGCCACTGCCACGGCCAGCATCCACATACGAAAGCGGCCCCAATGGCCCATGTTCACGATGTCTGAAAACGCACCCATGACGCAGAAGTTGGCCTTCGAAGCCACCAGACCAAATACGAAGCCCACTGCCAGGCCACCGCCCAGGACGGTGTTGGTGATGCTAGACACGCTGGTGCTCATCTTGTCTTTCGTCTTTGGTAGGCGGGGCTGTCGCCCTGTGCGGCCGCCCCTTGGAAGTACCTGAACCACCTTACATGACCAGCCCAGTGTCAGTTTCGCCGGCAGGCGCCACGAAAGTGGCCGCAGCACCGTATCTCGACGCAGCCGCTGAACCCGGACTTGTCGGATTGGAAGCTGGCCCGTCCAACTTCAGGTCAAGCCTTTTTCAGAAAAAAGACGTACTTGCCATTCTCTTCGCCAGAGGACAGCAGCGCGTTACCCGTTTGGTCGGCAAAAGCCGCCATGTCCATCACCGAACCGGGGTCGGTGGCCAGCACACGCAGCACTTGGCCTGGCGCCATGTCAGCCAGCGACCTTTTGGTCTTCACGATGGGCATCGGGCAGGCCAGGCCCGAGGCGTCAAATTCTTTGTCGAAGTTCATGCTTGTCTCCAGTCAGCAGTATCCCCAAGCACAATCGTTGCTTGTGGCGCATAGGCCGCCTTGGCTGCCAAACCCCAACTGTAGGAGACATCACCATGAACCTTGTGCGCGTCAAACACCTGGTTGCCATCTGCACCCTGGCCGTGGCCAGCACTGCCACCTGGGCCCAAGACACGGTGGTCTATCACATCAACGACACCGCCAGCCAGGCGCTGGGCACGCTGCGCAACATCCGCAACCACCTGGACACCGACCCCACAGCCAAGATCACGGTGGTCACGCATGCCAATGGGGTGGACTTTCTGATGGAAGGCGCCAAGGACGCCGGCAACGCCGCTTTTGCGGGCCCCGTGGCGGCCTTGGTGGGCCGCGGTGTGAAGTTTGAGGTGTGCGAAATCACGCTGAAAAACCGCAACCTGAAAAAAGACCAGTTCATTCAAGAAGCCGAATTCACGCCCTCGGGCGTGGTGCGCATCACCAAGCTGCAGAAGATGGGCTTTGCCTACATCCGCACCTGAGTCAGACCTGAGTCAGTCGCGAGCTGCCATTGAGCATGGCTGAAGGGCGGCGGCGCGACCCGGGTCCACGTACGCAAAGCCACACGACCCAAGCCAAGCCATCAAACGGTGGCCAGCATCCTCAAGCTCGACCCCAACCCCGGCCGCATCCATCGCGTGCTGGTCTGACAGCGCCCGCGCGGGCCGTCGCGATAAGCGCTGGGGCGGCTGTAACGATGCAGTGCCCTGCGCGCGACCGTAGAGTTCTCAACTGTTGACTGGATGGGGACTGGAGGCGGGTAATGAGAAACTTGGGTCAGGCGCTGGGAGAAGCCAACCTCAGTTGCAATGTGCCAGGGGCAGGTTGAGCAACAGGTTTTGTGGCTTCAAACGCAGCGTGCGGTCTGCCGTCATGGCCAGACCCAGGTAGACCGGCCGACCGGCAACGTCGGCGCGCATGTCCTGGGCATGGGCAAAGTCCAGCCTGAAAAGGCTGATCAGGCGCTGCTGGCGCTCGGGGTCGACGGGTTGGCCGGTGTAAAGGCTGTTGAGCAGGAAACTGGACTCGGTGTCTAGGCCGATGTGCCAGCGCCACTGAGGGTCGTCGATGCGCTGCAGCGGGGTGATGGTGGTCTGCACACCCAGCATCTGCGCCACCCAGCGCTGCAGCACCTGTGCCAGGGCGTTCAAGCCCGAATGGGCCAGCGTCAGCTGCAGGTTCAGGCCATGTCCCAGGGGTTGTTCGATGTGGTGGGTCAGGTCCAGTACAAAGCGGTACAGGCCATGCGGCTTGCGCGCCTCGGCCCAGTAGTCGGCTGCCGTCTTCTTCGTCAGCGTCTGCATTTGAACGGCCTTCAGGGGCTGCTGAGCCTGGGCCAGCAAGCGGCCGATGTCGCCAAAGCCGTGTGTTTCGCTCTGCAGGTCCAGCGTCTCACGGTCACCGGCAAGCATCCGGCCTTCAACCTGGGTCAAACGCTGCTCGCGAAACAGCAGTTCGCCGGCACGCGCCAGGACGGCATCGTCTTCATCCTGCAAAAGCCCGTGCACCACCGCTTGCACCACGCTGGCTACGAACAGCGGCGGCGTGTTGCGGTTGCCCTGTCGCCACAATTGCAGCAGCCAGGCTTGCAGCGAGCCCGCCTGCAAAAGACCCTGGCGCAGCTGCAGGTAGTGGCGGTAGTTGTCGCGCACGTCGGCGTCACCGAGTCGGGCCAAGTCGGCGCTGCTGACCGGTCGGTAGGGGTCCTGCAAGAGGCGGCGGTGCAGGCGCTGCTCGGCTGCGCACGACTCTGCCACCAAAGCCAGTTCGGGACGCTGCAGCCAGGCGGCGAAATAGGCCGGTGTGGGTTGCAAGGCACCACGTTCGTCAGACTTCA
The DNA here is from genome assembly GCA_031398045.1 of Rubrivivax sp. Lineage (GTDB taxonomy): Bacteria > Pseudomonadota > Gammaproteobacteria > Burkholderiales > Burkholderiaceae_C > Rubrivivax. The sequence goes on along the minus strand of JANNMQ010000192.1, from coordinate 1,019 downwards.
ACAGCGCTGCACCGCAGGCAGGCCAGAAGTCGCGGGTCACAGCGGGCGGCGGGGCTGGCGTCACAAGAGAGGGTGGGTAGCTAAATCTGTCGGGCGACCGGAGTTGCCAGCGTGCAGTTGCAAGGTCCGTAGCGCATCGTTGAGGAGCGCTGAGCGGTGCTGAGCAGCGCTAAGCGGCGCTGAGGCAGCGACCTCAGGCGCTGTCGATGACCTCGGCGGCGCTGCGAAACGCGTCCACCGCTGCAGGAAAGCCACAGTACACGCTGGCATGCAAAAAGATCTCTTGCAGTTCTTCTTCCGTCACGCCGTTGTTCAGCGCGCCAAGCACATGGATCTTCAGCTCATGCATGCGACCCAGAGCCACCAGCATCGAGACGGTGACGATACTGCGCGTGCGCAGGTCCAGGTTCTTGCGCTGCCAGGTGTTGCCCCAGGCGTGGCGCGTCACAAGCTCTTGAAGTGGCGCGGTAAACGGTGTCGCCTTCGCCAGCGCGCTGTCGACGTAGGCGTCACCGAGCACAGCGCGGCGGGTTGCGAGGCCCTTTTCATCGAGGTTCATGGAGGCTCCCGTTTCAGTGAACGACAGGATACTGCGCCGCTCGTCACCAGCCGACGAACTTATGCCGCCCCCTGCTGGATCGCGGAGCGGTCCCAGAAGAACAGGCGCTGCGCGCTGGTCCGTGCTGCCTGCCAGGGTGGGCAGCATGGAACAGGGTGTTGAAGACAGCGGCCATCGAACTGGCCGCGCAGCCGGTCTTGCATCTTGACCATTGCATCATGACCAGGCTTCAACACTCCTACACTGCAGTTGATGGAGCTTTTTGACACGGTTGTTGTCGGTGCCGGCGCAGCCGGCCTCTTCTGTGCCGGGGTGGCAGGCCAGCGCGGCATCAAGGTGCTGTTAATGGACCACAGCGAAAAGGTAGCCGAGAAGATCCGCATCTCGGGTGGAGGCCGGGCCAACTTCACCAACCGCGAACTCGACGTGCGCCAGCCGCACAAACACTTCATCGGCCAGA
>JANNMQ010000652.1:0-3782 GCA_031398045.1 Rubrivivax sp. | reverse complement strand
TTCCTTGATGCGGCCCTTCATCTCCTGGAACAGTGATTCGACCAACTTGGCGTGAGGCTTCATCGCCGCGGCGAAATAGGCGTTCTCGGCCTTGAGGTAGGCGAGCACGTCGGAGTCGTCGACCTTGGGATAGCCCTTGTCGCGCAGCCAATTGTAGGGGTCCTCGACGCGGACGCCGTGGCGCTCGAAGCTGTAGGGACGCTGCTCGGCGCGCGGCGCTGCGGGGAGGATGGTGGCTGCGGTCATGGGGGCTTTCTGGGCTACGGCGGGGGTGGCGGACAAGGTCGTGGTGCCAAGCGCGACGGCAATTGCAACGAATGGCTTCATGTAACCCCCTTGTTCGTTCGGGCTGCGCTTGTCGAAGCCCTGCCACCGTCGCGGCGAGGCTTCGACAGGCTCAGCCCGAACGGAATCAGTGGTGCCGCGAACATTGGGAACCTCAATGAGGCTTGCCGCGCTCGCCAGTAGCTGCGCTTTTGGCCGCCAAATCCTTGCCACTGACACCGGCAAACAGGGCTGCGGCCTTGACCTTGATTTCCAGCAGCTCATTGGCGCTGACCGCGTACTGCCCGGTGGTGCGGTTCACCTGCACGCTGAACTCCACGTCTTTGCCGTTGTTCGACAGTGTGCCGCTGGTGAACTCGTACTCGTCGTTTTCCCACGGGAACCCCAGCGCCTCGGTGTCGTAGTCCTGGTACTCCACACGCTCGATTTCGCCGCTGGCCAGGTTCAGCAGCGCGGTGGCGGTGATCACCTCGTCAGACAGTTCATCGGTGATGGTGATCGGTACTTTCAGGTCCACGCTGCGTTCCTCGGGCGGCAAAGCTGGTGATTCTGCACTGCAGCCGTCAATGGGCCTGGTCCCAGTTGGGCCCCACGCCCACTTCGGCCAACAACGGCACCTTCAATTGCGCCACGCCAGCCATCAGCCGCGGCACGGTTTCACGGGCCCAGGGCAGCTCGGTTTCGGGCACCTCCAGCACCAGTTCGTCGTGCACCTGCATCACCATGCGCGTGGCGCGTTGTTCGTCGTCCAGCACCTTTTGCACGGCCACCATGGCCAGCTTGATGAGATCGGCCGCTGTGCCCTGCATCGGGGCATTGATGGCCTGGCGCTCGGCACCGGCCTTGCGCGGGCCGTTGCCGCTGTTGATCTCGGGCAGCCACAGGCGGCGGCCAAACACGGTTTCCACATAACCCAGCGCTTTGGCCTTGATACGGGTTTCGTCCATGTAGCGCTTGACGCCGGCAAAACGCAAGAAGTACTTCTCGATGAAGTCCTTGGCCGCTTTTTGTTCAATGCCCAGGTTGCTGGCCAGGCCGTAAGCGCCCATGCCGTAGATGAGGCCGAAGTTGATCACCTTGGCATAACGCCGCTGTTCAGGGCCCACTTCTTCAACCGGCATACCAAACACCTCGCTGGCGGTGGCGCGGTGCACGTCCAGCCCACGCTCGAAGGCGCGCAGCAAGGCCGGGTCTTCGCTGATGTGGGCCATGATCCGCAGCTCGATCTGGCTGTAGTCGGCGCTCATGATCACGTGCCCAGGCGGCGCGATGAAAGCTTCGCGCACACGGCGACCCTCGGGCGTGCGGATGGGGATGTTCTGCAGGTTGGGGTCGTTGCTGGAAAGCCGCCCCGTCACTGCCACCGCCTGCGCGTAGTTGGTGTGCACACGGCCGGTGGCCGGGTTCACCATCAGCGGCAGTTTGTCGGTGTAGGTGCCCTTCAGCTTGGCCAGGCTGCGATGTTCCAGTATCTTGGCCGGCAACGGGTAGTCGGCAGCCAGTTCCTGCAGCACCTCTTCGTCGGTGCTGGCGGCGCCGGTGGCCGTTTTCTTCTTGACCGGCAGGCCCAGCTTGACGAACAAGATCTCGCCAATCTGCTTGGGGCTGCCCATGTTGAAAGGCTGCCCGGCCGCCTGGTAAGCCTCTTGCTCCAGCGCCAGCATGCGTTCGCCCAGTTCGTGGCTCTGGCGCGCCAGCACAGCCGCGTCGATCAGCACGCCGTGGCGTTCAATGCGCTGCAGCACCTGGGCGGTGGGTATCTCGATCTGTTCGTAGACAAAACGCAGGCCAGCCTCGGCCTGCACAAGCGGCCACAGTGTCTGGTGCACATGCAGCGTCATTTCGCTGTCTTCGCCCGAATACTCGGCCGCGTGTGTGATGTCCACCTGCGCAAACGGAATCTGGTTGGCGCCCTTGCCGCACAGGTCCTCATAGCTCAGGCCCTTGCGGCCCAGATGCCGCTCTGCCAGCGCCTCCAGGCCATGGGTGCGGTGGGCTTCCAGCACATAACTCTGCAACAGGGTGTCATGCTGGTAACCCTGCACCTGGATGCCCGCATTGGCCAGCACATGCAGGTCGTACTTGATGTTCTGGCCCAGCTTGTTTTTGCTGGCGTCTTCCATCCAGGGCTTCAACCGAGCCAGCACCTCGGCAAGAGGCAACTGGTCGGCCACGCCGGGATAGCTGTGCGCCAGCGGCACATAGGCCGCGCGGCCCGGCTCCACCGCAAAGCTGATGCCCACGATGCGCGCGCGCATCGCGTCCAGGCTGTCGGTTTCGGTGTCCACGGCCACCAGGTCGGCCGTTTGCAGGCGCTGCAGCCAGTGCTCCAGCCGGTCCCAGGTGGTGATGGTTTCGTACTCGCGCGCGACTGTCAGTACGGCGGCTGAACCAGCGGCTGGCGCTGTCGTTTCACCGGCGTCGGCCACAGAAGGGGTCGAGCTTGCTGCACCCCTGGCCACCCCGGTGACCGGCAGGCCCAGCGACTCTTCCAGCTCTTTTCGCCAGCTGCGAAAGCCGTAACGTTGATAGAACTCCAGCAAGCCTTCGCGGTCCACTTCGCGCAGTGCCAGGGCTTCCAGTGCCGGCCAGCCTTGTACGTGGCCCGTGAGGTCGCAATCGGTCACCACGGTGATGAGTTTGCGGCCTGTGGGCAACCAGTCCAGGGCCTTGCGCAGGTTGTCGCCCACAGCGCCCTTGATGCCGCCCGCCGCAGCCACCACGCCGTCCAGCGATCCATATTCAGCCATCCACTTCACGGCAGTCTTGGGGCCCACCTTGTCGACGCCCGGCACGTTGTCCACCGTGTCGCCAATCAGCGTCAGGTAGTCGATGATGCGGTCCGGTGGCACGCCAAATTTGGCTTTCACACCTTCGATGTCCAGCCTTTCGGGCGGTTTGTTCATCGTGTTGATCAGCGTCACTTCTTCCGTCACCAGTTGCGCCAGGTCTTTGTCGCCGGTTGAAATCAGCACCCGGTGGCCACTGGCAGCGGCCACGCGCGCCAGCGTGCCGATGGCATCGTCGGCCTCGATGCCGGGTACTTCCAGCACCGGCCAGCCCAGCAGGCGCACCACCTCGTGGATGGGTTCGATCTGCTGGCGCAGCGGGTCGGGCATGGGCGCGCGCTGGGCCTTGTACTCGGGGTACCAATCGTCGCGGAAGGTTTTGCCCTTGGCGTCAAACACACACACGGCGTGTTCGGCGGGGTAGCGTTCACGCAGCCACTTCATCATGGCCACCATGCCGTGTATGGCCCCGGTGGGGAAGGCCTCTGGGCCTGTACCCGCGCGCAGGTCGGGCATGGCGTGATAGGCGCGGTACAGGTAGCTGGAACCGTCCACCAGCAGCATCAGTTTTTCGCTTGGGTTTTCGTTCATTCGTGCATTGTGGCGCGGCTGCCCGGCAGCCCGCGCTGCGTAGAATCGGCTCGATATGAATGGACTTTCCACCTGCCTGGTTGCGCGCCTGCCGTTGTGGGCGGCTGTCGCCCTGGC
>JANNMQ010000168.1:0-2788 GCA_031398045.1 Rubrivivax sp. | reverse complement strand
GCTGCAGCGGCTGCCGAAGATCGTGCCGCCCGCCGTGGCGCGCGAGATGGCCTACACCGGCGACCGCCTGGGCGCCGAACGTGCGCTGGCCACCGGCCTGGTGAACGCCGTGCTGCCCGACGCCACCACGCTGCTGCAAGCTGCATTGCAGATGGCGGGCTGCATTGCCACCAAGTCGCCGCTGGCCATGGCGGGCAGCAAGCAGGCGCTGAACTACGCGGTTGACCACCCGACGGCCGATGCGCTGCAACAGATGACGCTGCTGCAGAGCGCCATCTTCGACATCGACGAAATGGGCATCGCCATCATGGCCTGGAAAGCCAAGCGCGACGCAGTGTTTGCGCCTTTGCAGGCGGTGGGCCCGCTGTAGAAACGTTTCGCAGCGGGAACCGACGCCGTGTAGCCGGCTCGCCGCCACCGCCGTGTCCAACCCGCATTCAAGTTAAGCCACGCGACGCCGAAATTGCTCGCATCGAGACCATGGCCGGGTTGGCACGAATGCACAGCACGCGACCCGAGCTCTTGCAGAGGATTTCCGATGTTGCGCACCAAACAACGCATAGTGCTGGTCGAAGACAACCCCGGCGACGCGTTCCTGGCGTGGGAACGGCTGACGGAAGCCCATCAGGCCACGGTACAGGTGGACGTGGTGCCCACGCTGGCTGAGACGCTGGCACTGCTGGCACAAGGCCCGGTGGACGCCATCGTGCTGGACTTGAGCCTGCCTGACTCACACGGCCTGGATACGCTGAGACGGGTACACGAAGCCGCCGGGTCGGCCCCCATCATCGTCGTCACCGGTCACGTGGATGTGACGCTGCGCAGCGAAGCGCTGGCTGCCGGCGCCGAGGAGATCTATGACAAGAGTGACACCAACAGCTGCCTGTTCAGCCGCAGCGTGTTGTATGTGGTGGAACGCAACCGGGCGCGCATGCAGCATGCACGGCTGCAGGTGCTGCTGGACACGCTGCCCGACGCCATCGTGATCGCCGACACGGAAGGCGCGGTGCGTTTTGCCAACCCGGCGGCATTGGCGCTCTTTGGCCACCAGGAAGCCGGCATGCTGGGCGGCCGCATCGACTTCACGGTTTCAGGCGCCGACGCGGTGGAACTGCATATTCACCAGGGCGCACAGGTCCACCGTTGTGAAATGCGCGTTGTTCCCATCGAGTGGGAAGGGCAGGCGGCAAAACTGGCTTCAGTCCGGACCCTGCCACGCCCGTTGCCCGCCGAGCCAACCATTGCCGAGTCTGCTGGCCCTCTTGGGCAGGATCACCGCGTCGAACAGGCCGCACGGCTGAAAAACGAGATTCTGACCAGCATGAGCCTGCAGATCAGGGCGCAGATGCATGCGGTGAGCGGGCTGTCCGGTTTGCTGGAACGCACGGGGCTGGACCCGCTGCAAAGCTGCTACATCCACAACCTGCAGCGCGCCAACGACTCCCTGCTGTCAGCGCTGGACGAGATGCCGGAGCCGGCTGACGCGGGTGTGCCGCCTCTGCACACGTCCATCGCGCCTGAAGACCTGAACGCCGTGTTGATGGCACTCGATGCACGGCGCCCCCGCGCAGACGGCACCGCGGCTGCTGCCTGAACGTGCCCAGGCCGGCAGCGCCGGCTTCAGGCTGACCTGACCGAGCCGCGTCCGGCCGCTTTGGCTGCGTACATGGCCGTATCGGCACGGTCCATCAGCTGCGCCGCGGTTTCGTCACCGCCACGAAAGTTGGCCAAGCCCAGGCTGGCACCCATTTCGAGCTGGCGCCCCAGATGCAACAGTGGCTGGGAGAGTGCCTGCAGCACCTTCTGGCTCACCACCAGCGCGTCGTCGAATGCCGCCACCATGGGCAACAGGACGACAAATTCGTCGCCGCCCAGGCGTGCCACGGTGTCGATGTCACGCAGCGTCTGCAGCAGGCGCCGGCCCACCGCGCACAGCACGGCGTCACCGGCCGCGTGGCCGTACACGTCGTTGATCTGCTTGAAGTGGTCGAGGTCGATGAACAGCACCGCACCCCGGGTATGGTTGCGCGCCGAACTTTTCAGCGCTTCGTGCAGGCGATCCATGAACAGCGCACGTCGCGGCAGCCCGGTGAGTTCATCGTGCAGGGCGCGCTCCAGCAAGGCGCGCTCTGCACGCTTGCGGTGCGCCGAAAAGACGATGCTGCGTCTGAGCAAGCCCGCGTTCAAGCTGCCCTTCACGAGATAGTCCTGCGCGCCGTCCACCACCGCAGCCAGGCCCACTGCTTCGCTGGCCTCCCCGGTCAACACCACGACGGGGCAATCCCTGGTGTAGGGGCGAATGGCCTGCAACGTGGACAGGCCGAAGCTGTCAGGCAAACCCAGATCCAGCAGCACGGCGTGGCAGCCCGGCTCGCTTTCTAGCACCTGCACGGCCGCTTCCATTGACTGCACCCAGCGCAGGCTGGGCAGCGTGGCGTCACCGCCCTGGTCCAGCAGATCCTGCGTCAGGTGGGCATCTCCGGGGTTGTCTTCCACCAACAGGATGTAGGGTGCCGTGGTGACGTCTTTGGCGCTGGCACCGATGCCGGGGTCAACAAAAGCACCAGCGCGGGCGACCGCCAGCGCGGCAGGCTGGCCAACAGGCTCGATGAACAGGTTCAGCACGCCGGCTCCGCGTCAGACCACAGGATCGGGCAGCAACACCGTACCGAGCCAGTGACTCTTGATGCTGGCGACCAGGATCAAATAGCCTTCGTAGGTTTGCGGCTTGACCAGGTAGGCGTTGGCGTGACCATCGTAGGCAGCTTCCACGTCTTCAGAACGCGCC
>JANNMQ010000161.1:0-5720 GCA_031398045.1 Rubrivivax sp. | reverse complement strand
GTACAGCACCGCCCATCCCGACGCCGTCAAAGCCGTGCAGCAACAACTGGGTGTGGACCGCGCCGGCGCGCTGCTGGAACACACACTGGCTGCCATTGCACGTGGCCTGGTGCAGCAGCACGGTGTGCAGCAATTGGTGGTGGCCGGTGGTGAAACATCGGGCGCCTGTGTGCAGGCGCTGGGTGTGGCGCAACTGCAGATCGGCCCGCAGATCGACCCTGGCGTGCCCTGGTGCCATGCCACGCCGCCCGGCGCCGGCCCTGGTGGTTTGCACCTGGCGCTGAAGTCGGGCAACTTCGGCAGCGACGACTTTTTCAGCAAAGCTTTTACGCAACTGCAAAGCCTGTGACGGCGATGTCTGAAACCCAGGCCCGCGAAGCCATCTGCCGCGTCGGCAAAAGCCTGTTCGACCGCGGCTACGTGCACGCCACGGCCGGCAACATCAGCGTGCGGCTGGACGACGGTTTCCTGATCACCCCTACCGACGCCTGCCTGGGCCAGCTGGACCCGGCGCGCCTGGCGCGCACCGACACGGACGGCCAGCAGACCAGCGGCGACCGCGCCAGCAAAACACTGGCGCTGCACCAGCACATCTACCGCGCGGCGCTGGCTTTCGATGCCGACACCCGCTGCGTCTTGCACACCCACAGCACCCACTGCGTGGCATTGACGCTGGGCACCTGCGGCACCGAACTGCTGCCCGCGCTAACGCCTTACTTTGTGATGAAAGTGGGCCCTGTGCCGGTGATGCCGTACCACCGCCCCGGTGCGCCCGAAGCAGCCCAGGCCGTCGCCGCGGCCATAACGCAGTACGGCCAGCGCGGCACCCCGCTGCGCGCGGTGATGCTGCCGCGGTTGGGGCCCACGGTATGGCACCGCAGCCCCGAAGCAGCGATGGCCACATTGGAAGAGCTGGAAGAAACCGCGCGTCTGCACCTGCTGCGGCCTGGCACGGCGCCACTGACGGCTGCACAGATTGAAGCACTGCGGCAAACCTTTGGCGCGCGCTGGTAACAACGGCTGCACCGCCGCAAGACCGAACCGACCCGGAGACGCTCCATGCCCCGTTTCGCCGCCAACCTGTCGATGCTCTACAACGAGCGGCCCTTCCTGGACCGTTTTGCTGCTGCCGCAGCCGACGGCTTCAAGTTCGTTGAATACCTGTTCCCCTACGCCTGGCCGGCGGAGCAGCTGGCCGCTTTGTTAAAAACCCACGGCCTGCAGCAGGTGCTGTTCAACGCCCCACCCGGCGGTGGTGACGAAGCCGGGGCCATTGATGCCGCCTGGGCCGCCGGCACCCGCGGCATCGCTTGCCTGCCAGGGCGGGAAGCCGAATTTCGCGCCGGGGTGCTGCTGGGCCTGCACTACGCGGCCACGCTGCAATGCCCACGCCTGCACCTGATGGCCGGCCTGGTGCCACCCGGTGCGGTGCGTGAAGCGGTGCATGCCACCTATGTCCACAACCTGCGCTGGGCCGCGCAACAAGCTGCAGCGCAGGGTGTGCAGGTTTTGATCGAGCCCATCAACACACGCGACATGCCCGGTTTTTTTCTGAACTACCAGGCGCAGGCGCACGATGTGCTGGCCGAGGTGGCAGCGCCCAACCTGCAGGTGCAGATGGACCTGTACCACTGCCAGATCATGGAAGGTGACCTGGCGGCCAAGCTGCGCCTGTACCTGCCCACCGGCCGGGTGGGCCACATCCAGATTGCCGGCGTGCCCCAACGCCACGAACCCGATGTGGGTGAGATCAACCACGATTACCTGTTCAGGGTGGTGGACGAGGTGTCGGCCACATGCGGCTGGCAGGGTTATGTGGGCTGCGAATACCGCCCCGCACGCGGTGCTGTACTCGGTGGCACGTCGGCAGGGCTGGGGTGGTTGAAGGGATGGATGCAGCACTGAATTTCATGCGGATGCCGCTGTACCCGTTTCCATGCCTTCAACCGGTCGCTGGGGGACCAGCACCCGCCAGCCACCCACGCTGCAGTTGAAGCAGCAGCCAGGCCTGGAAGTCAAACCCGGCCTCCTCACCAGGCTGTTCAACTGCCTGCAGTGCATCCCCCAAGGCCACACCCTGAAGCACCCGGCGTGTGAAGCCGGCTTCCACTGCGCCCAGCGCTGCCACCTGCACGTGCCAGCCGCTGCGCCACACCAAGGCCGGTTCTGCACGCTGCTGCGCCAAGGCGGCGCGCGCGGCGGCAAAACGGTCCACGGCCACCACGGCCACCACTTCCAACTCTCCCACCGGGCTCGCGGACTCCACCAACACCGCATGCGCCTGCCAGATGCTGACCACAGGGTGCTCAGACTCCACCAGTGCCGTGCCGGCCTTGGGCAGCAGACATTGATCACACAAGGCCAAGGGGTCCAGGGCCGCCAGCTGGTGCAAGGCCAACGGTGCCGTGGTTTCGTCAGCCGCACTCGCTGCCATGTGCACCGCCCATTCCAGCCGCGCCAAGTCGGCCAGGTAGGGCTCAGCGGCCAGGTCGCTGGCGTTGGCCACAAAGCCAGGCAGGCTGGCTCCCCACCCGTTGATGTCACCTTCAACCGGCGGCGCGGCACGCCAGAAAGCGCGCGCCAACGCGGCAAACGAGGTTTCACCCAGCACCTGCTGCACCGTGGGGTAGGCGGCAGCCAAGGCCCGCACCGCCAGGGCTGCAGCATGCGCCTGGTGGGCCAACAGGCCGCGCGCAAAGCCAGGGCCCTGCTGCGCCAAGCCCGCCAGCGCCGCGGGCATTTCATGGCGCCACAACACCCGCAGCAGTGTTTGCTGGCGCAGCGCTTCGTGGGCCGCGGTCACGGTGATGGCTTCACGCCGCTCGGTTCAAGGCCAGAACCCCGGGTGTCCGCGGCTTGTGCCAACAAAGCCTCGGCCTGTTCTGCTTCAGCCAGCAGCACGGGTAATGGCGGCAGCTGCGTGTCCCACTCCACCACACTGGGGCGTTTGCCCAGCCGTTGCAGCGCATGCCTATAAACCTGCCACACACCCGCCTGCACGCGGCTGCCGTGGTCATCGATGACGATGTCGCCCGCCTCCAGGTAACCGGCCAGGTGAATCTGGCCCACACTGGCAGCGTCGATGTGGTCCACCCAGCGGCAGGCCGCCTGCACGGCGGCGGCCTCGTCACGCGGCGGGCCCTGCTGGTCGTTCAGGGCGTTGACAACCAGGTTGTTCACGTCCAGCAGCAGGCCGCAGCCGGTCTGGCGTGTCAGCTGGTTGAAGAAGTCGGGTTCGGCCAGCGTGTTGTCGCGCCAGCGCAGGTAGGCGCTGATGTTTTCCACCAGCAGCGGGCGCTGCAAGCGGTCTTGCACCTGCTGCACATGGGCCACCAGGATGCGCAGCGAGGCCTCTGTGAAAGCCACCGGCAGCAAGTCGTGGGCATGCACCGGGCCCGGCCCTGACGGCGCCAAGCCAGCGCGCGCAAAGCTGGCGTGGTCGCTCACAAACAGCGGCTGCACAAGCTGCACCAGCGCCGCCAAACGATCCAGGTGCACGGCGTCCAGCCCGGCAGCCGAGCCCAGCGACAGACCCACACCATGCAGGCTGACGGGCCAATGTTCACGCGCCCGCATCAGCCCCGCCAGCGCAGCACCCCCATCGCCAAAAAAATTCTCACTGTGCACCTCCACCAAGGCCAGCGGCGGTGGCTGGGCCAGCAGGGCAGCGACGTGTGATTGGCGCAGACCAATGCCCGCCCAGCGTTGAACTGGCATTTCCACGGCTGCGCGGTCAGGCCACCGCGCCGCCCGACGCTGCGCGGTCTTCATGCTGGCGCAAGGCGGTGGCCAGGGCCACCTGAACGCCCAGACACTGGGTGGCCAGATCCAGCCCCTGCTGGCCGTGCAAAGCCGCTTCGTCAGGCAACAGCGGCACATGCATGAAGCCGCCGCGCACATCACGGCGGCGGCGCAGCAGGTGCATCAGGCCAAAGAAGATATGGTTGCAAACGAAGGTACCTGCCGTCTGCGACACCGCGGCCGGCACACCTGCAGCCTGCATCTCATGCACCATGGCTTTGATGGGCAGACTGCTGAAGTAGGCCGCCGGTGCACCCACCACCACCGGCTGGTCAATGGGCGCGGCGCCGGCGTTGTCGGGTATCCGTGCGTCATCCACATTGATGGCCACACGCTCCACGCTCATCTCGGCGCGGCCCGCGGCCAGGCCCAGGCACAACACCAGTTGCGGGCGGTGGCGCTTCAGCGCCTGCTGCAGGGTGTGGATGGACTGGCCAAACACACAGGGCAATTGCAGCGCCTGCACCGTGGCGCCACCCAGCAGCTGGCCGTGCAAGGCTTGCGCCACCAGCCAGGACGGGTTGACGGTGTCACCACCGAAGGGTTCAAAGCCGGTCAGCAGGATGGGCGGTGTGGACATGGTGCGGATTGTCAAGTGCGCCGACCAGCAATGGCTCCGTCCAGGGTGTCTGTTGGCCTCTCAAACCGGCTCACCATAACCACCGCCCCCCGGCGTTTCAATCACAAACACATCACCGGGCAACATCTCGGTGCTGCCGATGTGGGCCAGCGTTTCGATTCGTCCGTCGGCACGCTCGACGCGGTTGATGCCCAAAGCGCCCGGTTGCCCCCCGGCCATGCCGAAGGCCGGCACGGTGCGGCCATTGCTCAGGATGCTGGCCGTCATCGGCTGCAGGAAACGCACCCGCCGCACACCACCATCGCCACCCCGCCATCGCCCGGCACCCCCGCTGCCGTGGCGGATGGCATAACTTTCCAAGCGCACGGGGAAACGAAATTCCAACACCTCGGGGTCGGTCAGGCGTGAATTGGTCATGTGGGTCTGCACGACGCTGGTGCCGTTGAAACCCCCGACGACGCAGCCCGCAGCGTCCTTCACCACGCCGGCGCCACTGCCGCCGCTGATGGTTTCGTAGTACTGGTGCGTGTTGTTGCCGAAAGTGAAGTTGTTCATGGTGCACTGGCCGGCCGCCATCAGCCCCAGCGCGCCGTACAGCGCATTGGTGATGCAGGTGCTGGTTTCCACATTGCCGGCCACCACGGCAGCAGGCGAGCGCGGGTTGAGCATGCAGCCTTCGGGCACGATGACGTGCAGCGGCTTCAGGCAGCCCGCGTTCAAAGGGATGTCGTCGTTCACCAGCGTGCGAAACACGTACAGCACGGCGGCCATGGTCACCGCCTTGGGGGCGTTGAAGTTGTTGGGCAGCTGCGCGCTGGTGCCGGTGAAGTTGATGGTGGCCTCACGCGCTGCGGCGTCCACGGTGACTTGCACGCTGATCTGCGCACCGTTGTCCAGCGCCAGGGTGTACCGGCCGTCCTTTAAGGCCGTGATGACACGGCGCACGCTTTCTTCAGCGTTGTCTTGCACATGGCCCATGTAGGCGTCCACCGTGGCGCGGCCAAACTGCGCCACCATCGCGGCCAACTCTTCCACGCCCTTCTGGTTGGCTGCTATCTGCGCACGCAGGTCGGCCATGGTTTGCTGCGGGTTGCGCGCCGGGTAACGGCCACTTTGCAATTGCTGCAGCAACTCGGCCTCGCGCAGCTGGCCGCTGCGCACCAGCAGGAAGTTGTCGAACAACACACCTTCTTCTTCGATGCTGGTTGAAAAGGGCGGCATGCTGCCCGGTGTGCTGCCGCCGATATCGGCATGGTGGCCAGACTCCACGAGGAATTGGGAGTCGACGAGTCAGTACCGGATTGGCTTCGTGGGGCCGTTAATACGGGGGAAACGATCG
>JANNMQ010000144.1:0-3803 GCA_031398045.1 Rubrivivax sp. | reverse complement strand
GTGCCTTGGCCCAGGTGCTGCCGCAGGGCACGCAGGGGCGTGTGGCTTTGAAGGCCCGCCTGGGCAGTCTGGACAACCGCCATCCGGCGCTGCAGCTGGTGGTCAGCACATCGGCCAGCGCGGATGTGGACGGGTTTGCGCAGGACGCCCGGGTGCTGCATGCGCAGAAATTGGCCCGGGCACTGGGTGGTGACCTGCAGGTGCGCGGCCGCGCTGGCGCGGGGCATGTGGTCATCGTGCGTGTGCCCCTGCGGGGCGCCAGCCGCGTGCAACGGACTTGATGCCGCCGAGGCTCGTTATCCTCAACGCCATGTACGCGCCCTTTTTTGGCCTCACACAAGAGCCTTTTTCGATCTCGCCCGACCCGCGTTTTCTCTTCATGAGCGAACGCCACCGCGAGGCCCTGGCGCACCTGCTGTACGGCCTGTCGGCGGGGGGCGGTTTTGTGCTGCTGACGGGCGAAATCGGCGCCGGCAAAACCACCGTCTGCCGCGGTTTTCTTGAACAGGTGCCCAACACCTGCACCGTGGCCTACATCTTCAACCCCAAACTCACGGTGGGCGAACTGCTGCGCACCGTGTGCGACGAATTTGGCGTGCAGCTGCCGGCCGCCGTTGACGGCACCGAGCTGACCATCAAGGCCCAGGTGGATGCGCTGAACGCCTACCTGCTGCAAGGCCACGCGCAGGGCCGGCAGGCGGTGCTGGTGATCGACGAGGCACAAAGCCTCAGCGCCGAGGTGCTGGAACAGCTGCGCCTGCTGACCAACCTGGAGACCTCTGAGCGCAAGCTGCTGCAGATCATCCTCAACGGCCAGCCCGAACTGCGCGACATGCTGGCGCGGCCTGAACTGGAACAGCTGGCGCAGCGTGTGATTGCGCGTTATCACCTGGACGCCCTGTCGGCCGAAGAAACGCCGCTGTACATCCGCCACCGCCTGGCCGTGGCCGGGCCCCATGCGGCACTGCCTTTTGACCCCGGCGCGCTGGACGCGCTGCACCGCATCAGCGGCGGCGTGCCGCGCCGCATCAACCTGCTGGCCGACCGCGCGCTGTTGGGTGCTTATGGACAGGGCCTGCAGGTGGCCACGCGCGACGTGGTGGAACAGGCCGCGCAGGAAGTGTTTGGCGGCACCGCCGCAGCAGCTGGCGCCCAAACTGCTGCGGGCAGCGCACCGGCCTGGTGGCAGCCGCGCATGGTGTGGCCGATGGCCGGTGGTTTGGCTGTGGGCCTGGCGGCGCTGCTGCTGATGGTGCTGTGGCTGGGACGAGGCCCCTCAGCGGCGGGGCCGCAACCCGTGGCTGCATCAGCGGCCAGCAGTGCGGTGGCCACGGCCAAGCCCACACTGCCCGCCAACGTCAGCACCGACGTGCAGGCCCTGCTGCGCGCAGCACCCGCCAGCACCGGCCCTGCCTGGCGTGAATTGGCTTTGCGCTGGAACGTGGCGGTGGGTGAAGGTGACGCCTGTCAGGTGGTGCCGCAGGCCGGACTGGCTTGCTTGAACAGCGCCAGCGGCGGCTTGCCGTTGGTGCGCCAGTTGGCGCGGCCAGGCCTGGTGCCGCTGCGCACGGCACAAAGCGCCACTGTGTATGCGCTGTTGGTGGCGCTGGACGATGAACGCGCCACGTTGCAGGTGGGCACCCAGCGCTACAGCCTGGCCCTGCCCGAATTGGCGCGTGTTTGGCGTGGTGAATTCAGCACCTTGTGGCGCACGCCGCCAGGCTGGGTTGCCGGCCGTGACAACCTGGACAACAGCGCCATCAGGCAGTGGCTGGTGCAGCGCCTGCCGTCCACCGAGTGGGGTGAAGCTGCGTCAGCCGCCAGCGCCACGGCCCCGCCCGTGCCGGAAGGTGCGTCCGTCGACCCAGGAGCGGCGCCACTGCGTGAGCGTTTGCGGGTGCTGCAGGTGGCGCAAGGCCTGCCCAGCGACAGTGCCAGCCTGCCCATCACGCTGGTGCAGCTGAACCGTCGCAGCGGTGTGCCTGAACCCACCTTGCCCTTGCAGCCCGCCAGCCCGGAGCGCTGAACCGCCATGTCTTACATCCTCGATGCCCTGCGCCGCGCGCAAGCCGAACGTGAACGGGGTCAGGTGCCCGGCCTGCATGCCCAGCCTGGCCTGGGCGCAACGCAGCGGATGCGCGCAGGGCCTGCAAGCGCGACGCGGCCCGCCTGGTTGTGGGCGCTGGGGGGTGCCATGTTGGTGGCGTTGGTGCTGGCGTTGGTGCTGGTGCCCGTGCTGTGGATGAAACGCGGCGGTGGTGCGGGTGCACCGGCGCCTGGCGGGGTGGTGAACGCAACGCCTGCCGCACAGCCTGCGCCGCAGGCCCAGCCAGCCCCGCCTGCCGAGGTGGCGCCGCCGCTGGTGGTGGTGTCGGCAGCACCGGTGCCGAAGGCCCCAACGGCTGCGGTCACAGCGGCTCGGCCCTCTTCCAGAGCGACCGTGGCCGTGCTGCCGGCCTCAGCGGCGGCCAGCACCGTGGCGCCACTTCCAGCCCTGCAACCGGCGCCCACGCCAGCTGCCGATGGGGCCCCTGCAGCTGCGGCTGCCGCCCGGCCTCCGGCAGCCGCTGCAGCCGCTGCAGCGCCAGCGCCCGCTGCACTGCCCCCCGCGCTGACCGCCGAGCAGCGCCGCGACTGGCCGCCGTTGGCCCTGGGTGGGTCGGTGTGGTCAGACACACCGTCAGCGCGTTTTGTCATCCTGGGTGGCCAGGTGGTGCGCGAAGGTGACAGCACCAGCGACGGTGTGCTGGTGGAACGTATCACGCCAAAAGTTGTGATTCTTCGTTGGCGGGACCAGCGCGCCAGCCTGGCGTTTTAGTGCTGACCACCGCCACAGCAGCGGCTGCCCTTCAAGCCGCCGCCACCACCGACACGCCGCTGTTGTTCAGGCTCAGGCTCAGGGTGTCGCCCACGGCCCAGTTGCGTGTGGTGTCGGGGCTGACGACAAAAATCTCGCCCAGCACGGTGTTCACCGTCAGCTCCTGGAAACTGCCCAGGTAAGCGCGTTTCAGCAGTTCACCCTGCAGCTGCCCAGGTGGTTGCTGAAGGTCAGCGCCGCCGCTGGCCGCGTGCACCTGCCAGGCTTCGGGCCTTACCGCCACCTTCACCGCACCCGCAGCCGGGCAGACCAGCGGCTGCAGCCGCAGCGGGCCCAGCACCACGCTGCCGTCGGCACTGGCGGTGGCATCAAACAGCATCGCTTCGCCCATGAAGCCGGCCACAAATTCGCTGTTCGGCTGCGCATACAACGCTTGCGGTGTGCCAGCCTGCGCGATGAGGCCGGCGTTCATGATGATGATCTGGTCGCTGACGGCCAGCGCTTCACTCTGGTCGTGCGTGACGTAGGCCACCGTCAGTTTCAGCCGCTGCTGCAGGCTGCGGATTTCTTCGCGCATGCTGCGGCGCAGGCGAGCGTCCAGGTTGGAGAGTGGCTCGTCAAACAGCAACACACTGGGTTCCAGCACCAGGCTGCGCGCCACGGCCACACGCTGCTGCTGGCCGCCGCTCAACTCGCTGGGCAGGCGGGCATCAAAACCAGCCAGGCCCACGGTGTCCATCGCAGCATGCGCGCGGCGCACGGCTTCGGTTTTGTCGATGCCCGAGACATCCAGGCCATAGGTCACGTTGCCCAGCACCGTCATGTGCGGGAACAGCGCATAACTTTGAAACACCATGCTCACGTTGCGCTCGGCCGGGCCCAGCGTGGTGACGTCCTGTCCGTCGATGAAAATCTGCCCGCTGCTGGGTGCATCCAGCCCCGCAATCATGCGCAGCGTGGTGGTTTTGCCGCAGCCGCTGGGCCC